>VHDE01000061.1 GCA_016871515.1 Verrucomicrobiota bacterium | reverse complement strand
TTGAAGCGATGCGACCAATGGCGATCGGAGAGCCGGATGCGGGAAAACCGCCTGTCCGGTTCGATGAGGGGCGAAGCGCGACGGTCATTGGCTCTGGCCTCTCAACCCGCCCGCTTCGCCTACTCTATTAAATGACTTCGTCTCATCAATGCATTGTTGAACCGCTGACCACTTAAAACGAACGGACTTCAGAATCTTGTAATAGGGCATGCCGACGCGCATCCAATTATCAATTGTCCGAACCGTGACCCGATAGCGCTGCGCCAAGTCTTCCTTGGTCAGGCAATCTTCGTGAGGTTCGCACTCTGTCGGATTCGTGATCATAGGAGCGCCTCCACGACCCGCGTCCCGGCCCTGAAATGTTTCGGGTCCTTTGAGCCGACGACATCGAACCAATTGCGCGACATCCAGGCTTTGAGGTTATCGAGAATCTCTGGCTCTCCGTCCTCCTGGCTCCAGCCTTCGATCTGTTGATTGAGGACCGCGATTCCCAGACCGTGACATTGGGACTGTACCGATTCTTGCGTTCCTTCAGAGAGTAAGAGTCTCCGAGTTCGCGTTTGAATGAAGAATTCCATCGGCACGCCATAGAGGAACCATTCAAAGAGGAGCAGCTCATTGAACAAGCCAGTCGAGCCGTCACTTTGACCCCACGAATGGCGGCGTGACCGCCCAGGAATATTAATCTTCCGGCAAAGGCTTGCCTTTTGTCTCGGGCGCCCAAATCAACGCGACCATTCCTACCAGGAAAATCGAGCACATGATTACGGCGGCGACCCGAAACGGTTCTTCAACATTCTGTTCTTTGAGAAGCGTGCTCAACCTGCCCATGAGCCACGGCGCTGGTGCAGCCAGATAACGGACCGTGTTGTAGCAAAAGCCGACGCCCGTGCCGCGCAAACGGGCAGGAAACAACTCTGGGAAATAGATCGAGTAACCTGCGAAGACGGCCAGTTGCGCGAATCCCATCATCGGCAACATCCAGTAAGCCTGCGCGGCCGAACGGAGGTTGTAAAAAACGAAGGCGGTTGTGATTAGGCACAGGATAAATCCGCCCAGGAAGGCCACCCGCCGGCTGTAGCGCGACGCCACGTAGGTGAATACCATCATTCCCAAAAACGCGCCCGCATCTTGCAAGGCCGTTCCGTAGGCGCGCACCGTATCGATTGTTTTCTGCGGCGCGCCCACCAGCGCTGTCGAGATCAATTCTGGCGAGAAGAATCCGATCCCCCACAACCCGAACATTCCAGACAAGCCGAGAAAAAGACCAACCAGCGCGTTCTTTCGCCAGCGTGGTTCTCGGAAAAGGGCCACGGGCGAGCCAACCGATTTTTTGCCAGCTGCGCCAGCCGCTTTAGCTGCTTTCCAGGCTTCTGGTTCGCGCAGGATGAAGATCATCGGGATCACGAGCAGGGCGGGCAGGATTCCAACGAAAAAGAGCACCCGCCAGCCGGAATAAGTTCCCCATAAGTTCTGAGCGCCAGGTTGAATTTGGAGGCTGATCAGCGAGCCAATGATATTGCCGGTGGCCGAGAGTGCTTGCAGCGATCCCAAAGCAACCGAACGAAAACGTCCCGGCACACTCTCCGCCACCAACGTCGTTGCCGCGCCAAACATGCCACCAACCCCTAAGCCGACAAGGAAACGGTAAACCGCAAAATCAACCCAAGACTGCGCAAAACCTGAAAGACCCGTGAAACCGGAATAGATGAGCAACGTCGCCACCATTGTCTTCACGCGTCCGATCTTGTCACTCAGCATTCCGAAAATGATGCCGCCGGTCGCCCAGCCCAGAATCATCCATGTCGTGGCGGCGCCGATGTACTGTTTCAATTGCGCAAGCGCCGCGGCATCGTCCTGAAGCAACTCCTTGAGCGCTGACTCGCGCGCCAGGACAAACAACCGCTGGTCCATGCAATCGAACAACCAGCCGCACGAGGCGATCAGCACGACCAGCCAATGGTAAACGGTCACGCCTTCAAACAGGTCTTCTTTTTTTAGATTGTCTTGAGCGGCTGCTTGTATGGGAGTCATTGATTCTTCGCTGAAATCGAGCTGTTACGGTTGCCGTGGATCACACATACATTCTCAGAAATATGCGCAGCCTCTGTCAAGCTGCCTTCCTGCAAACGGGTGAGATTAAAGCGGCCAGTCAGGGGACCGCAGCGTTTACGCGCGTTTACGCTGCAGAAATGTTCGCTAAGTCGAAACGTTCCGAAGAAGTGTCGAGAACGTCTGGCAATTTCACGTTCTGCAGCGTAAAGCTGCGCTCCTGGACCAGCCGTTTTAATCGCACCTAAATCGAGACTTACGACACTGGTGCATTCCGCCTTTAGGTTGAAAGCATCGCCTCATCTTCCCCCTTTTCAACCTCGCTATCCTAACGTAAGTTCTGCCGCGATCTTAGCTTGGCGATAATGCCCAGTGTTTTCATAAAAACGTACGGTTGTCAGATGAATGAGCGTGACTCAGAAGCAGTCGCCGCCCAGCTCGTCGCGAAGGGCTATACCCTGGCAGCTTCAGAGGCGACCGCCGACGTGATTCTCCTCAACACTTGCAGCGTGCGCGATGCGGCCGAACAAAAGGCTTATGGCAAAATGCAAAGCTTAGCTGCTGAGGTTCGCAGGCACCGGCCCAACGTCGTGTTGGGCTTCATGGGCTGCATGGCCCAAAGTCGCGGACAGGAGTTAATCGACAAACTTCCCGACGTCGATTTGGTCATTGGCACCCAGAAATTTCATCGCGCCGCCGATTATCTCGAGGACATTTTTGCCGGGCGGCGCAGCAAGGTTTGCGACACCGACGAAGAAAAGGGCAGCGAAGCTACAATCCGCGAACATATTCTGGCAGGAAACGCGCAAACGAAATCAGTCACAGCGTTCGTCAGTATTATGCAGGGGTGCAATCAACACTGCACGTTCTGCATTGTCCCATACACGCGCGGCTCGGAGAGAAGCCGGACTATTGCCGACATCGCAGCAGAATGCCGGGATCTGGTGAGCCGAGGCGTTAAAGAGGTGACATTGCTCGGTCAAATCGTGACCAGCTACGGCAAGCGTGAAATCGGCGCGCGCGATGGCAAATCGGCATTCGTGCAATTAGTCGAGGCCGTCCATGAGATTGAAGGATTGGAACGAATTCGGTTCACGTCGCCGCATCCGAAAGGCTATGGCGACGACTTGGTGGAGGCTTACGGACGATTGCCGAAGCTCTGCGAAAGCGCCCATATCCCAGTCCAAAGCGGGAGTGACCGTATGCTGAAAAGCATGCATCGCGGTTACACACGAGAACGTTTTGTGACGATTGTTGAGAAGTTGCGACGAGTCCGACCGAAGATCGGCCTTACGACCGACATCATCGCCGGCTTTCCGGGTGAAACCGAAGATGATTTCGAGCAAACCTTGTCGCTCGTCCGCGAAGTGCGCTTTGATAATGCTTTCGTTTTCAAATACTCGAAGCGCAAAGACACGCCGGCGGCTGCTATGCCCGAGCAAATTTCGCAAGCGCTGATTGAAGAGCGGCACGCGAAGTTGTTGGGTCTGGTCAACGAAATCGGCGCTGCAAAGTGCCAGGCCTTCGTTGGTCAATGTGTCCAGATTCTAGTGGAAGGTCCAAGCCGGAGAAATCTCGCGCGCTTGGAGGGACGCACGCGTTGCAACAAGATCGTGGTCTTCGAAGGCTCGGACCGGCATCGCGGAAAGTTGTTGGATTTGAAGATCGAGCGTGCGAGCTTGTTCACACTTTATGGCGACCCAGCGATTCTGCAGTAAGCGAAGCGAAATCATGAATCTAAAGCGGCCCCTCTCCCTAACCCTCCCCATGAACATCCCGGCATGTAGTCCCGCCTTCAGGCGGCAGCATTTGCTGGCAGCGAAACAGCTTTTGCGGATTGCAATCGCTCCGGCTAAAGCCGGGACTACATGCCGCAACGTCAGGTCCATGGGCGGAATGCGGGAGGGAGGGGTTTGGGAATGAGACTTTCCACTTTAGCGGTTGGGTTGGGATTACTCTTCTCTTTGCCTCAAATTTACGGGTTGTTGAAGCCGGCCGCCTTTGCCGAGGCCGCGCGAAAATTCCCAAGATCGTTGATGTGGGGTTACGCTCTAATGGCTTTGGGAACGATTTGGTTCCTGCGGAATTTGAATGCCGAATCGATCTCCGATTTCGCCAACTACAAGAAGCACATGTTGATTGGGTTTGGGTTGGCCGGACTGTTGACCTGCATTTATGTCAAGGATTTCCTCGCAGTGCGCGGGCTGGCAGTGGTGCTCCTGTTGCTCGCCAAGTTCACACTCGACACGGCGCGCTGGCATGACTCGCAATGGCGGTTGGTCTTGGCCGTTTGGGCGTATGTGTGGATTGTGGCCGCCATCTGGTTTACGGTCTCGCCTTGGCGGTTGCGCGACCTCATCGGCTGGAACACAGCCAACGAGCGGCGCATTCGGACGACCAGCAGCTTGCAACTGGCTTTTGGCCTGTTCGTCGTGTTCTTAGGTTTGGTTGTGTTCTAATCGCGAGGCCGACCGTTCAAGCAAGGCGCTGAACCACGAATGAACACGAATAAACACGAACCCAAAGGAGCCATCGTAATCAAGAAGTTGAGGTGACTAGGACCAAACTCGGCGGCCTGAATTCGTGTTTCATTAGTGGCCATTGGTGGTTTCCGTTCCGATTCCGTTCGATTCCATGCCCGATTCACGCGGCAAAATTCTCGTCATTCGCGGGGGCGCGATCGGTGACTTCATTTTGACACTGCCAGTCCTGGCGGCTTTAAGGCAGCAGTTTCCCAACGCGCGTCTTGAAGTTCTCGGCTATCCTCATATCGCCCAACTCGCACTGCTCGGAGGTTTGGCCGATCAGGTCCAGTCGATTGAAGCCCGGCCGCTTGCCGGCTTTTTCGCGCAACGCAGTTCGCTCGACGGCCGATTGGCGGAGTACTTCGCCGGTTTTGCGTTAATTATCTCTTACCTTTACGATCCGGATAACGTGTTTCAGGAAAATGTCGCGCGTTGTTCCAAAGCACAGTTCATCGCCGGCCCGCATCGCCCGAACGAGAACGAAAGCGTTCATGCGACGGATGTGTTCCTCAAGCCGCTGGAACGATTGGCCATTTTTGACGCTGATGCTGCGCCGCGAATTAATCTGAACGCTGCTCGCAACGTTGCCGGAGCTGAGAACAGCGTCTCGAGGTGGCTCGCGTGTCATCCCGGCAGCGGCAGCGAACGAAAGAATTGGCCGGAAGAGAATTGGGCAACATTGCTGCAACGTCTCGCCGACAAGACCGGCCTCCAGTTCTTGCTTCTGGGCGGTGAAGCGGAAGGCGAACGGCTGGCGCGATTGGCGGCGCTCGTTCCTCCAAACCGAATTAAAGTCGCCCAAAGTTTGCCGCTGCCTGAAGTGGCGGCGTTAATCGGCGAGTGTCAGTTCTACGTTGGGCATGACTCTGGCATTACTCATTTGGCCGCTGCCCTAGGCCTGCCCGGGTTAGTCCTTTGGGGTGGAACAAACGAGTCCGTTTGGCGGCCGCGCGGCCAACAAATGTCGCTCCTCCGAAACGCGCATGGTCTGGCCGCAATTTCGGTAGAGGAAGTCGAAGGACAGATCAGGATGGGAAAGGCGGTTTAACCACAAAGAACACCGAGAACACAAAGCGACAAACATTCCTTTCGCATCCGCCCCCAGAGATCCGCCAGGAACTGACTCCCTACTACGTGCGCCCGGTGCCGCGTCTGCTCGATGAGGAAGCTTATACGGTTTTCTGCGTTGAAGCGCCCGTCACAATGGACGACAGCGGTCCAGCTTCGGCGGAAGATTGGCTCGAAGAACACGTCCGGGAGATCGCGGCGCTTCTTACCCAGGAGCCTGATGTCGCGCAGTTATCCGAGCAGGAGTCTGCCGAATCGACTGGCCGCCGGTTAAGCTATTATCGAGATGTTATTCGTCATCGATCTAGTCGTCCTGTTTCTGAATATCCATCGACCTTGAGCTTCGTGCGGGGGCGCATCTCGATGCGCGGATCGAGGCGCAACCGCGCGCACGGGAGTAACGCGCCCCCCGGACATTCGGTCAGGCATTGCTAAGTGATTCAGTGATTCTTACTCGTAATCCTAATCCTGCTCTTAATCTTAATCTTCAAGCGCCATCACTTGTCCGGCGAAGGAACATTTGGCGACCGCGAGAGGCATCCCGTTCCGCTCTTGGTCCTCCTCGATTTGAGCATGCCGCGAAAAAATGGCTTTGAAGTTCTGGAATGGATCCGAAATCGCGAGGAGTTCAAGGAGTTACCGGTTCTAGTGCTGACTTCTTCGGCGGAGCAGCCCGATGTGATTAAGGCATTCAAGCTTGGCGCGACGTCTTGCCTGGTGAAACCGGCTGAGTTTGACGATTTGGTGTTGGCAGGAAGGATAAATAAGCCGTGTACTTGCCGAGCCGTAACTATCCACAGAAGACTTTATTTAAGAAATGTCCAAGCGCGTCTTAATGCTGTTCGCTTGGAACCAAGAATTTCGGATAACTCTTCGCAATCGAGGAAACGAGCGCCAACGCCGTTGCCGCCCCGGCCAGGAACAGAATAATCCACAGCCACCATTTGCCAGGCAGCGTAATCGGCGCGGAGCGCTGACCAATCTCCTTGCCGCGATACACTCGATAACCGATCCCGAGAACGGCCGCGCCTCCGACTAGAAGAAGCGGACAAGAGAAATAACCGTTCAGCGATTTCCAAATCAGTTCCTCAAACCAGAATCCGATTTGCAGCAAACCTAATCCGCCCAGCCCTCCCCAAAACCAGGTTGTGAGCAGAAACATCCGCGAATGAGTGGCCGAGGACAAAGCGAAGGAAAAGGCAAAGATAGTTACTGGAAGCGCCAGGATGAGACCGTAGAGCAGTCCCGGTTTCAAAACTGGCAGAGGCTTGATCAAACCTGTTTCCACATAAAGGCGGGCGAGGACCTGAGGAAGATCCAGTCCCAATGCCAGCACATTCATCAGACTTAAGACCAGCAGCGTTCCGCCGCCCAGCGCCATGCGCGCCACGTAGCGTTGTCCTCGGGTGGCCGGCAGTGAAAATGAGAACTCTTCACATCCTTCCAAAATATCCGTCCCGCCATAGGCCGGCCCCGCCAGGAGCGCGTAAATACCGCCGAGAAGCAAAATCCAACCGGGATGCGCGAGGACGGGAAGCGCCCAAACGCCACTGAGCCACAAACAAAGAGAGAGCAGCAGCAGTTTGCTATGCGCGAACCATTCAGCCCACAGGAGACCTCGGAAGGCCGACTTCGCAGCGCGCCGTGCGGCAACGGTTGCGACTGGCGCCTCGACTGTCTTCGATAAGCTATTATTGCCGGCGCTTCTTAACATTGCTGGCCCTTCCCCATGAACCTGCGCGGTAGGATAGGCGCCCCGCCTGTCCAGCATTTGCGTGCACCAAGACTGGATGAGACAGGCGAGACGCGCTGTCCTGCCAAGTTCATGGTCTCGGTGCGTGTGCGAAGCAGGTGGAGGCTCCCCATGAATCCGAAGGTCGGGCGGTGCTGCTGCGCCGCCTGGCATCGCAATGCTAATGGCAACAAAGCGGTCATGGGACGGGCTGGTCGGTAAAGAGTTGCCACGGGAGTCCGGTATTGCTTTCGGTTGCGGTTGCCGCGGTATCTAGCGTCATCGCAGCAGTTGTGGGTGGTCCCGGCGCCAAACCCGCGCTCGGCGCTGCTTCGCGTGTAACTTGATTTGCAAATTGCGGTTGGACCTCTGTTGCTTGGTCCCAAAAGATTTGCCGGCGCACGACGGCGCCGTCCCGTTGCGCTCGCAGGATCAGACCTTGGAAATTATGAATGTCTGGCGCCGAAGGATTCTGTTTGCCGAGACCGTGCAGTTGACACACAGCAATCCCCGCGCTGGGATCGGATTTCATCAAGCGATCCCATGCCACATCATCCCAGCGCAGGGGATGGAGATAAGAGTAGGGAACACTTGGATTCGAATCGGTCGCGGGGTTGGCGGATTTGTCCGCGACCAAAGTTAAGGGCGGCCCTACTAATGCATTTGGTGCTTCGACCAGCCCGCCCCAATTTCCGATTTTATCCTCGGGGCAGCGCAATGCGCCGGCGGCCCCGAGATACTTGGCACTCACTAGAACTGCAAAGTTGTTCGGACGTTTTTCGTGGTCTTCCAAGTACATGTTCAGCGCTAAACTGATTTGGCGCAGATTGGAAGTGCACGCGGTTTGCCGAGCTTTCCTTTTGGCTGTGCTTAGGGCAGTGGTCAGCAACGTGGCCAGCACACCGATGATGGCCAGGGCTGTCAGCAGTTCCACCAGAGTGAAACCGCTCTGTCTGACACGTGCCAATTCGTTCAAGGCTTAAGACTGATTTGGGTCACACCATATCGCCCAAGGGGAACCCATAGACCGCCACGATCAAGGCCGCCATCAGCGTATTCCAAATTGTAGCCCATGCAACCTCCGGGTGCGCCCACGCCTCTCAACGCTGGGCTCGAAGGATTCGTCGTGTCATAAAGGTGAACTTCGCTGGGAAGCTGAACTGCCAGCAATTTGCCGAACGGTTTCAGACTCTGCGCTGGCGCTTTCAGTGCCGTGGTTCCGACCTGCGTGAATTTGCCGGTGTCCGGCAAGTTCCACACTTCCAGCGTTCCGCTGGTTGCATTGGAATCAGTCGTTCGCGCGAGGTGCAAATTCGAGTCGTGCACCAGAACCGCGCGAGGCCAATTCTTGGGCATCGCCATCGAAGTGATCAAATGCGCTGCTACACCGTCATAAGCGCTAGCGTCCAGCCACTCAGAATAGTCAGACCATGTGGTGAGGTCTTTGTAACGGTAGCCCTGTGTGAAAAGCACCGCGCCACCGCGATCGATCCCAATCAGGGTTCCTGGAATGTTGACCGGTTTTCGGACCGATGGGTCTTTCGGGTTGCTGTAATTGATGACATTGAGATAGCGCCTTTGCACCCATGCGCCAGGAGGCATTTCCTTTGTCACCGGCACCATCTGTTTGCCGTCCGGCTCGTAGACGGTTTGGGGCGGAGGTCTCACGTCGCCGCTAAATTCAGATGTCTCATGACTGAGATAGACCAAACCGTCGGCCGCGAATGCCTGGCTGAAGTTCCACCAATTGTTCGTGCCTTGCAGATTGACTTCGGAAACAAACTTCGGACTGCTGGTGTCACCGACGTCAAATGCCAGCAAGGAACTTCCGTAACCGCCCCACCAAGGCATCCAAAGCGAATCAGGCGCGAGTCTCGCCACTCCGCCAACGCCACCCGGCGGAAGTGCGGCGTCGATCGCGATGGGACCGCCGCGCCAACCCCAATACCCGCGTTGCGTCCCGCTCCAGACGAGCACGCCCGGCTTCGGCCATAACGGCGCGAGGTCGTTCCAGTATTTGTGGGTGCTTTCAAAAGCTGTTTGCGATTGGCCGAGCAGTTTCAGTTCGGGGAGGTTGCTCACGTCGTAAACTGACAGCGTCAAATTCGCGTGGTTGGTCTTGACCGGAACGTAATTGGTCGGATTCCAAATCGCTGGCCAAATCACCTCCGTCGAGTTCCCTTGAACCACGTAGAGCCGTTGGTCTTTGAGCGTCGCGCCGAGCAGCGGAAGACTGGACAACGCGGTTCGCTTGAGCATCGTTGACGGATCTTTTGCGGGCGCGATCCGCAAGGAGACCTCCTCACCATGGATCGACGAGATCTCGATGATGTGATTGGCCTGCACGAAAACACGGTCAGCCGAAAAAGACAGTTCAGTCGAGGCTACAACTTTTGGATTGTCGCGGTCGATCGCATCGACAGTTAACAATTCGAGACCCGAGATCGACAGGATTCTATCGCGGTGAACCGTGGCGCGGCGCGCTTGCATTTTGTGGTCGATCGAGCCGCGTTTGCGAAGCGTGTTCTTTTCAAGATCGATCAAATGAACTCCTTGGAAGGATCCCTTCGTGGAGCTCCAACTGGAGTAAGGCACCAGAATCAAACCTTCGTCCGGCAAAACGCCGAATGCTTTCTCATCCTGGTTGGCTTCGCTGGAACTGTATTGTTCGCCGAGAACGACTTTCTTGAGCAACGAGGGTTTCGCCGGATTCTGGACGTCGAAGAGTTGAACCGCCGTTCGCCAGCCTTCAGTATTATCAATGCCGACGGTGACCAAACGATCACCTAACGGTTGAATGTAGGTGGACCAGCCCGGGATTTCGAGTTCGGCGAGTTTCTTGGGCTTGGTTGGATCACTTAAATCAATAATCCAAAGAGGGTCGATTCTAAGGAACGTGACGACGTAGAGGAGATTGTCCGCATAGCGCGTGGCATAAACCTGTTCACGGTCGATAATGTGAAGTTTGGCCAACGGCTTTGGACTAGCTGGATCAGCCAGCGAGAAGGTTTCGACCTGTGCTTTGATCGTGGTTCCGAGTGCTTCCGTCACGGCAGTGAAAACGTTGCCTTTGACGTTCATCTTGAACTTGTCTTTCACCCGTCCTTCCGCGCGGATGGTGGAAAGCGATTTCGTTGTCCCGTCCGGAGCGGAGATGTCGAAGACGCGAATGTCGGAATTGCCCCACCATCGGTTGGCGTCTGTTTGCGGCACAGCGACGAACAGGAACCGATCCGTGGCCATAATAGCGTTGTTGTAACCCGGAACCCACTCTTTGAACTTCTGTTTCGGTTCCGAGAAATTGGAGAGATCGTATGACGTAACCTGGCTGCCCCATTGGGTGTTCACCATAACATTCCCTTTGGCGTCCGTTGTTCTAAACTGCCGTTCTTGTTGTGCAACCACATACAGGGCCGTCCCGACCAAACGGCTTTCCTGGATGTAACCCTCAACGGGTAACTGAGCGACAAGTTTTGGTTGGCCGTCTTCGATTCTCAGCAAGATCAGCTGGCTTTGGCTGCCTGCGCTCCATCCTCCACATAAATCTCTAGCCAAGAGAATGACATGATTGTCGTCGTACAAGTACATTTGCTCGCCCGCGGCTGGCAGGCTGTAAGTTCCACGAACCACAGGGGCGTCGGGCTGTTTGACATCCAAGACTTGAAGTCCGCGATACTGGTTGAAGAAATACAAGGTGTCGCCATCGATCTTCCAAATATCCGACTCAACAACTTCACGCGCTTCTCCGGTGGCAGGCGGAGCAGCCGCCGTATCACCCTTTTCCAGCGCCGCCGTAGGAGCCATGTCAAAAGCGCCGCCTCCCCTAGCCCGAAAGGAACCCGTGCCGCTCGTGGGCACGCCGAAAGAGTTGGTTCCTTGGTAAAAGGAGGCGGGTAAAATCTGCACGGAATCTCCACGCAACCGGAGCAGTTCCATCGTTCCGGATCGAGGGATTCGGAAACTCAGCACTCGCACTTGTGTGCTGGACTCCCCGAGGTGTTGCACGGCGATAGGTTCCCAATTGCCGCTGCCAAGTCGGGGCCTGGACTCCAGCGTCACTCGTCTGAACTCCGCCGACACTTGAGCAGTGACGACCACGTTCGTGCGCTCGAGGCGGATCGAGTCGATACTCAGAAGCGTCAAAGGCAGGATAGATGATCCGCCCTCCGCGCCATGAAGTTGCTTTAGCCCGAGGGCTGCCAGCAAAATTGCGATCAAAGTTCCGAACTTCATACTGCTTTCTCCTTCTTATTCGTATTCGTTGTTGTGCATTACCATCCTGGCGTCGCGTTCGCGAACCGCTCTTTCGGCGTTGTCCTCATCGGATTCGCCAATTCGCGCCTGCGCCGCCAATTCAATAAAAATCTCTTCCAAACCGAGCGGAAATACCTGCACCCGCACTCCAGGAAGTCTCCGCAATCCATCCAGGAATAAAGCGTCGGGCAATCGGCTGACTGCTCTCACGACGGGCCCTGAAATCTCCAAACGCAAGCTCCCGGGAAGAGTGAAGTCCGCCGGTGGTCCGTCGCCTGGAAAGATAATCTGGACGCGCCGCATGCTCGCTTGCAGTTCGTCGAGACGCGTGCTGATGATCAACCCGCCGCGATCCATGATGCCGACAAACTCGGCGATGCGTTCGAGGTCGGTGATGATGTGGGTGCTGAAGAGGACCGTGCAGCCGGCGTTGCGGCCGATGACCGAAATCAGTTCATCGACCAATTCGCGCCGCGCCAACGCGTCCAATCCTGCCGCCGGTTCGTCCAAGAGCAATATTTCAGGCTGCGGCGCGAGGGCCAGCGTAATGGCCGCCTTTCGTTGTTCGCCGCCCGAAAGTTGTCCGACCGGGCGGTTGAGTGGCAATTCCCAACGCCGGGCAATATCACTGGCCATCTTCTCATCCCACTGATCGTAAAAGTGGCTCGCATAGCGGCTAAGCTCAGCCAATGTCATCCACCCGGGCAGTTGCTGAGCCTGCGAAACATAAGCAATGCGAGAGCGAATGGAACGGGGCGCAGTCGCCATATCGCCGCCCAACAAATGTGCTTGACCCGCCGTTGGGCGAAGCAGCCCCATGAGCAAACGCAGCGTGGTGGTTTTGCCTGCTCCGTTTCTTCCCATCAGCCCATAAACAGCGCCGCGTTCAACCCGAAGGCTCAAATCGTTCACGGCGACGACGCCTCCGGCAAAGACCTTCGTCAAACGGCTGGTCTCGATAACAAAATCGTTCATGAGTGGGTCGCGGGCTTTTCGGCAGGGTGGCTTTGGGAAACAGCCCCCAGTTTCTGGCCAGGAAGGTCCTTGAGTTCTTCCTTCAGCAGACGAAGTGCCATCTCATCGGAACATCCCATTTGAACGGCTTCAACCGCCAGTTGGCGCGCCAGCCGGCGCAGCGCTTTTTCTCTTTCGCGATCCGACAGGCCGCGCGCGCTGCCGGCGATGTAAGCGCCTTTGCCATGTCGAATCTCGATCACGCCTTCGTGCTGCAGCTCGGTATAAGCCTTTACCACAGTCGTCGGATTGATCGACAACGACTGAGCCAATTCGCGGATCGATGGCAACTGATCGCCGCCCTTGAGGGCGCCTGAAGCGACATAATATTTGACTTGGTCCATCATCTGGCGATAGACCGGAATTCCCGAGTGTGCATCGATTTGGAAGTGCAGCATCATTGCAGCAAATTCTCTCAACCGTTGTCTGTATGATAACAGCCATACAGTTGTTGTCAACAGAATGTTTTGGCTCGATCTAACAATGCCGGTGCATCACGAAGTTTGTCGGCACGCTGTAGCGGCGGGCATCCTGCCTGCCGTAGAGCCGAGGCATCCTGCCCGGCGGATCACGCGCACGCACTAGAACGCAGCCTCCTCGTTTCAAGCGTTGCTCCGGGCGGCAAGGTGCACGCCCTCTGCGGCAGGCAGGATGCCCCCGTTACCGACAACTTCGGGATGCACTGGATCAATGCCACAGCTGAATGGCCGAGAGGTGTTTCGCCGAATGAAAGCGATCCAACCCAATGCGAGACTGATTTTGATGAGCCGCTACACCGAGCAAGAAATCGCCAAGCAGTTCTCGAAGGATGGGCGGAATTCTGCAAAAGCCTTTTAGACCCGAAGAAAATTGCGCGACCGATTACGCAACGGCTCTGGATGGCCGCCGAGCGTGAGGCCGGGTTAACGCAACTGCCTGCAACTGCCTGCACTGCCTGCCTTCTTTTCCCTCGCTCCCTCAGGCTGATTTCCACACAATCGCGCGCCATTTGCATGTATCTGTTGCTGCCGTTGCTTGCTGCGATTGTGTTCGCGATGGGATCGATGGTGTTCAAACGCGCCTACGAGGAAGGCGCGGGCGTCGTGCATGCCGTCGTGGTCAACAACTTCTTGCTGGCGATAGTTTTCCTGCCTTTGTTTGCCATCGAGTCGCGGCCGATTCCCATGAATCAGTGGGCTTATCCGGTCCTGACAGGCGCGGCCTTCGCGGCCGGGCATCTCTTGAACGTTCTGTCGTTGCGCGTTGGGGATGTGTCGGTGGCTACACCGTTGCTTGGGACAAAAGTCATTTTCGTGGCGCTGCTGGCGTGGTTGGTCTTCGATTGGCCGCTTACGGCAAGGCAATGGATTGCCACAGCTCTGACTACTGCCGGGGTGTTCATGATGGGAGCAACCGATTTCAAAAAACCGGGCCGACGCGCTGGCTTGACCACGTTGCTGGCGCTCGGCTGCGCGGCGGCATTTTCGCTGACGGACGTGATGATCCAATCGTGGGCCGAGGGTTTCGGTGTGTTCAATTTTCTGCCCTTCCAATTCGCGGCGCTCGCGATATTTTCCATCGCGATGATGCCGTTGTTTGGCCTCAATTCGTTGCGAGCGCCGCGTCAGGCCTGGAAATGGATTTTTGTGGCGGCCGCGCTTTCCGCCATCCAGGCGATTCTGATCACGGCGGCGATCGGGATTTGGCGGGATGCTGCCGCGGTGAATGTGGTTTATGCGACGCGCGGTTTGTGGAGTGTTGCGCTGGTCTGGCGCGTCGGTCATTGGCTGAAGAATACCGAGCGGCAGACGGCCGGCCATCGTGCGATGGCTTTCCGTTTTGTAGGTGCGGCACTAATTCTGATCGCTGTTGCACTTGCAGTGAACCAGGGCTAAGAACGGCGCGCACAGCAATTGCTAATGTGACGCCATATGCGATCGATGAGGCTGATGATAACAAATTGCGTTGCTTTGCGGCGGTTGTTTCGAGTTGAGGCCGTTGCGCCGTTAACATCCGTTGTCGTGGCCATGGCCGCCTTCGCTCCTGTCGTGGTCTCGGGCCAGGAAAGCGATGCGCGCGCTTCCGCCGCCGCAGCCGCAACAACAACCGACATTAGCTACAACAACTATCGCAATCCTCGAGGGCCTTGGTCCATTCACGTGGTTCGAGTCCCGCGACAGAAATCACCCTTTCAAGTTCACGCCGTCCATGCCCAAGGCCGAGCTGTTGGCTTAAGTCGGCTGAGCGACCACGCGGCAATTATGCATTCTGCAACGGCGATTCCCGTTGCGGCGATCAACGGCGACTTCTATGAACGCGGCGGTCCGTTCGCCGGTGACCCGCGCGGCTTGCAAATCGGCGAAGGTGAGTTGATCAGCGCTCCGTCTGGAAGCGTGAGTTTCTGGATTGATGCTCTCGGTGAACCGCACGCAACCAATACGACATCGTTGTTGCAGGTCACGTGGCCGGACGGCGCCAGTTTTCCGGCAGGATTGAACGGCGCGCGTGAGCGAAATGGCATTGAACTCTACACATCAAAGCTTGGCGCCGCGACTCGGACATCTGGCGGACGCGAGCTCGTCTTGGAGCAATCAGGAAATAGTTTATGGGCGCCGCTTCGTCCTGGGCGAGCGTACAAAGCAAAGGTCCGCGAAGTCCGCGAGGGCGGCAGCAGCCGAGTTGCTGATGGGACAGTTGTGTTGTCAATTGGCCCAACCGCGGCGCGGACGGTTCCCAGCGTGCAGCCTGGCGCCGAGTTGGTGATTTCCACGATGACATCGCCTTCTTTGCGCGGCGCCAAAACAGCGATCAGCGGTGGGCCTGTTTTGGTGCGCGACGGAAAACGGCAAAGAATCAGCATGCCGGATTCCGACGACTATGAATTCAGTTCGATGATGGAACGTCACCCACGCTCAGCCGTTGGCTGGAATGACCAGTTTTTCTTCCTGGTTCAAGTGGATGGACGTCAGAGAAATTCTGTGGGCATGACTTTGAACGAATTGGGTTCTTATTTGGTAGAACTCGGCTGTCAGGGCGCGATGAGTCTTGACGGTGGCGGCTCGGCCACGCTTTGGTACGACGGCCGCGTGCGGAATCGTCCCTGCGATGGTTACGAACGCCCAATTGCCAATTCGCTGGTGGTGACGAAGAGGAAAGATGCGGAGCCCTAGTCATGCTTCGCGACCATGAACCTGGCAGGACAGTGCCTCCCGCCTGTCCAATCGTTGAGGTGCACCATGACCGGCGGGACGCGCTGTCCTGCCACAAAGTTGAATGCTCCGTGTTTTCTTTCGCGTTGGTCTTCCTGACGATGGCGGTAAGCAACGCTCTGGTCGCATTGGCGGAAACACCTGTCAGGAGGCCTGTCCCAGAGTCGAGTTTTTTGGAAACAAATCCCGTTTGCCGAATTCAAATCGAGATCGCGCCCAAAGGCATCGAGCACTTGCGGATCGATCATCGGCAGTACGTTCGCGCCAAAGTCCGTGTTGACGGCGAATTGCTTCGGGACGTTGGCGTTCATCTGAAGGGTTCGAAGGGAAGTTTCCGAAGAATCGATGATAAGCCGAGTCTCACTTTGGATTTTGATAAATTTGTTCCGGGCCAAAGAGCGCGAGGCTTAACCAAGCCCCATCTGAACAACTCGGTCGAAGATGCGACTTATCTTAAGGAACGACTCGGGAGCGAGTTGTTTATTGTCGCTGGAATTCCGGCGCCGCGCGTTGGGCACGCATTGGTTGAGCTGAACGGGCGCCCGTTGGGCCTGTGCGTCGTGAAGGAAGGCTTTACCGAAGACTTCATCGCCCGTCATTTCGAGCGATCGGACGGCAACTTGTATGACACTGAGGAAGGTCACGATGTGAATTTGCGGATGAAGCGGCAACTCGGCAGTGGTTTGGGGGATGGGCAAGACGAGTTGACGCGCGTTGCGTCAGCCGCATTCGAGCCCGATTTTGCGCGACGTTGGGAACGCCTCGATCAATCTCTTGACCTCGGTCGTTTTCTCACCTTCATGGCCCTCGAAGTGATGATCTGCCACTGGGACGGTTATGCTCTCGGACAAAACAATCTTCGGATTTATCACGATCCAGCGGCCGGGAAGATCGTGTTTTTGCCCGCGGGGATGGATCAGTTGTTTGCCAAGCCAGACATGCCCTGGAAGCCGGACATGGCCGGTCTCGTCGCGCGCGCGATCATGGAACTGCCGGAAGGGCGGGCGCAGTATGAGTCGAGATTCAAATCGCTTCTTGGGACAGTCTTTGTTTCAGGCTATCTCACGAACCGGATGGATCAGATTCTTGCTGGCTTGCGACCAGTTTTGAAGCGCGACGTTTTCCGTCAACTGCGGCGCGAGGCTTCTGAATTGCGTGTCCGCATCATCGAGCGCGAACGGTGGCTTCGGAAGGAGTTGAGGGAGCCGCTTGTGATTCAAACCTTCGAAGGCGATCGTCTTTTGCTTAGCAACGGGAAAGTGGACGGAGCATCCGCGGTCGCCCGAATGCAGGAACTGACCACTCCCGATGGTCAACCCGTTCTCCGAATTGCGGCCGTCGGTGATACTGCGGCGTCTTGGAGAACGAACGTTCGGCTAAGTCCGGGACAGTACCGATTTCAAGGGCATGTGAAAGTGAGCGGCGTTGCGCGACTTGGCTTTGGCGACAATCACGGGGCTGCGTTGCGTTTCGGCGGCCAAGCGGAGCGTTCCGAGAACTTAATCGGCTCGGCTGATTGGAAGGTGCTGTATCTCGATTTCAGCGTGAGCGCGGCCGATGAAGAAGTAACTTTGATTTGCGAACTGCGGGCCAGCGGGGGCGAATCCTGGTTCGATAAGGGTTCGCTCAAGCTAATGCGTTTGCCGTAGTGCAGTGACCGATCAGCTTGCGGGCAGGGCAGCCATGCGGCAAATGCAAAGCAAGTGGCAGGATATGGGATCGGTTGTGATTTTCTGTCACCATTTTTCTGCCAGCCAAACTGAACTTGGCCCACCAGAAGTTTCCCGCTTAATGCCCGCTTAATCCAAGAGCGTAATCTGTCGGTAATGAAAACAGATCAAGAAGCGAATTTATTCATTCGTCGTATGCTGTTTCAATCGAGGGTCACGGACGATAGATGCTGGCGAAGCCGATTGGGGTGTATCCATAGGTTTACTCAGGTTGCTCTGCCCCAGAAAGCGCTGTCCAGCTAGAGACCGGTGCCACCTGGGCTGAGCTGAACTAAGCCTATTTTTAGCTTGTTCAATGCCAAGTATCCGCGCCGCAGCGTCGCCGTCGCGTTGGGCTATCCAGGTGTGCCTGAATGAATTCGGCCCCTGAGTCAGGAAGGCTATTGCTACGGCGGCATCAGATGATGCGCTCGGCTGCGAATGAACCGAAGATCCTGGGGATCACTGGTGACAGGATGCGGATTTGAGGTGAGGGACGAAGTCGTTGTGCGGAGCACGGGTCTCCTCCATCGATGGGATTCCGAATGGCCATCGGCGAACGATAGCACGCCATTTCTTCTGTTGTGCAACGCCGCCGGCGCGGTGAAGTAAGTTTGCGTGTTGGAGGTGGGAATTTCAAATGGGGTATAGCAAATGCTGAGCGGTTCGACATCGATAAACACAAACAGCTCGGCGGGCTTGGCGAATTCCGAGGTCCGTTTGTAGAAGGTAACCGGTGGTATCGGAGCGAACTGCTGCACGCCGCCATTGAGGTAATCGTTGATCGAATAGCTGCGAAGTTTCGGAATGCGCCGCGCTCCCGAGGTGTACACGGTCCGTTCCGCCGGACACTTGTAAACTCCTATGCTCTTCAGGTAAGGCGCGAAGCCGGCACGTTTAGGATCAATCAACGCATTGGTATCTGTGAAGCCTGATGTCATCCCGTGAACGGTGCTCTCAACCCAGTTCAGTCCGCTGCCGGTCGGCGGGGCGCCCCGGACGTTGGAGGGAAGCCCACCGTTAAAGTCCTCCTGATAAAGCGTAAAGGTCAAAGCCAATTGTTTGTGATTGCTGATGCAATGCGTCTGCAGGGCTTGACCCTTGGCTTTTGAGAGGGCTGGCAAAAGCATTCCGGCCAAAATGGCGATGATCGCGATGACGACCAATAGTTCAATCAACGTGAATCCGGATCTCCTGCGTGATGGCATACGACGTAGTGCTTGGGTGGAATGTTTTTCTTTTGACCGCTTCGGCGCGCATACCAGCTTCTTCGTGTCATCGACGACAACCTTTGCGCCGGTATTGTATGTATCAAGTTACTGAGTGCTTTGGCAATCCAGTGATGCCCAGCGTGAAGTCGATTTTTCGTTCGCCACTTTCGGGCACCTGGACCTGCTTTGCTGATTCGGGAAGACGTTCGTGCCATGCTTTGAGCATGTAAGTGCCTGGCGGAACATTCGGAAGGGAGTACTTGCCGGCACTATCAGCGCGAGCGAAGTGCGGACAGGGCAACACCAGCATGATACAGTGCATTTGCGAATGGATAGAACAAAAGACGTCCACGCGTCCCAGCTTATCGAACGTAACTTCTTTCAACCTGCCGTCGGGACAGCTATTTCCCTTGTAAAGATCGAGGTCGAAGTTCTTCGGCGCTGAATAGGAAAAGACATTGTGGAAGATGTCGTCTTGATTGGGCCAGCGCACCGTTGTTCCGACCATCACTGGCAAAACATGGGGCGTGAAAACAGCATCTTTCTGCCTGACGATCTGAACCGATGGCACGGCGGGCGGGGCATTGTTTGTCATCGGTTGGTCGATATAGACCACTAAATCCCGCAATTTGCCATAATCGATCCGATTGACAAATTTGAAGCGACGGCTGTCGTATTTGCCGCTCGCCACATCATGTTCCACTTCGGGCTTGCCTTGGGCTCGCACAACTCCAGTTATTGTAGCTGCGTTCAAGACGGCGCTGGCTAGAAGCGCTGCCATTAGGACCGCAGCGTTTACGCTGCAGAACCGTGCAATAGTCCGCGAACTTCCAAACTCCGAAACGGTTCGAATATGCGGACACTTCTGCGGCGTGAACGCTGCGGGCCAACCCCTTGGCCGATCGAAATGAATCGCGGCTTCGCTCATTTCAGAAGCGCAACGCTGCTTCCACAGCGAACAGGTCCTGGTGGTTGCGTTTGGTTCCGTCGGTCACTTCCCCTTGCCCAGGCCCAAGGAGCGTTTTTCAGGAGCGGCCAGCTCGGACTTCAGCTCGTCGCGCAGCGAGCGGATCTCCGACTCGCGCCGCTCGTTCGCCTCGAGCACTTCGGATAGTTTCGTATTGAGGTGGTCGATCATTTCCTGCTGCTGGCGCATCTGTTCCTGCAAACGCTGGTTTTGCTCCCGCAACTGGCGCAGTTGCGTTTCGGCGTCCTCGGCGCCGAGAATGTTGATTGTGAAGATAAGTCCCGCAATCACGAGACCGGGCAGCCGAAAAAGAATGGAAAGCAGTTTATTCACGGTGCCTCAACAACGGCACACGTTGCCGGGAAAGATTGGTTACTGCAAGCGTGGAGTTCCCTCCAACATCCTAAAATGTTGCGTGTCGCTTAGGCCGCGGAAGGTAAACCTTGAAAAAAAAAGCGCGCAATCGTAAACACTCTAATCACTAAGTCCTGTTCGTGCCGGCATAGGATATGAAACATCCACTAGTAATCCTGTTGGCTGCCCTTGCCGCAGCTGGAGCCCTAGCCGAATTGCCGTTGCCGGCCGAATCGATCAAAGAGGAAACCGTCCCAACGGAGCACGGCAGGGGATCGTCGGCCGGCGGCCGGTCGGGCCTAAATCATTGGGCGTTTCAACCAATCCGCCGTCCCGCGCTGCCCAAGCTCGCAAGCAATTATTCCGCGGCAAGTCCCATCGATCTGTTCATTCTCGCTAAACTTGCTGCGTACAAGCTGGAACCCGCTCCCCGGGCAACTCGCCGCGAACTGATCCGCCGAGCTTACTTCGACCTGATCGGTTTGCCGCCAAGCCCCGAAGCGATCGATGACTTCGTGCGTGACAATTCGCCGAACGCCTTCGAGGAACGAATCGATTCGCTGCTGGCGCAGCCGCAGTACGGCGAACGTTGGGCGCGCCATTGGCTCGATGTGGTGCGCTACGGACAAAGCAACGGTTATGAACGCGACGACGAAAAGCCATTGGCTTGGCGTTATCGCGATTATGTCATCAAAGCTTTTAACGAAGACAAACCATTCGCCCGTTTTATTCTGGAACAACTCGCGGGCGACGAACTGAAAGATCCCACCTTCGATTCAATCACCGCGACTGGCTTTTACAGATTGGGGGTATGGGATGATGAGCCAGACGACAAGCGCATGGCGGTCTTCGATGAACTCGACGATATTGTTTCCACCGCCGGGACAGCTTTTCTCGGCCTGAGTTTGGGCTGCGCCCGATGTCACGATCACAAATTCGATCCCATCTCCCAAAAGGATTATTATCAGTTGCTCTCCTTTATCCGGAATATTCGGCCTTACCAGAATTCAGACTTCGCACTCGATGCGGCCAACTACACACCACTCGCCCCGGCAGAGAAAGTGAATCAATGGCGCGCTCGGCAAGAAGCGCGGCTAAAACCATTCGACGACGAGCGCAGCGCCTTGCAGAAAAGCGCCGAGAAAACAAAAGCAGAAATCGGACAGGTCCAAGCGAAGATCAAGCAACTGAACGAGCGGTTAGCTTCAATATTGGCCGGCCCAGAGAAAGAGCAACTTCAGAGTCAGATCGGTGGGTTCACAAACCAGATCAAAGCTTTCGAAGCAGAGGCCAAGAAAACCGAAGAGGCCAAACGTAAAGTCGAGGAACAAATCAACCGGATTCGCAAGGAACCCGCGCCGTTCGAATGGGCCTTGTCCGTGCGCGAAAATCCGGAAACGACGCCCACTCATCTTCTCGTCCGAGGCAGCGCATCCACGCCGGGAGCTGAAGTTCGACCTGCGTTCCTGGCCGTTTTGGGTGGAGAACGTCCGACGCGAAAAAGAGGATCCTCCGAGGCTGAATCCACTGGGCTGCGTTCCGCGTTAGCAGACTGGGTTGCGAACCGCGACAATCCTCTAACTGCCCGCGTGATGGTCAATCGCATTTGGCAGCATCTGTTCGGGCGAGGTCTCGTCAAAACCACGGGCGACTTTGGCCATTCGGGAACTGCGCCGACTCACCCGGAATTGCTCGACTGGCTGGCGGCCAGCTTCATGGACGCGGGTTGGTCAGTCAAAAGCATGCTTAAACAGATCATGCTTTCGCAGACCTACCAAATGTCCTCACGCGTTGGCGGGCCGAGTGCGGCTGCTGATCCCGGCAATGAATGGTTCTGGCGGCAAAACCTCCGCCGTCTCGAAGCTGAAGCCGTCCGCGACGCAATGCTCAGCATCAGCGGGCGCTTGAATTTGAAGATGGGTGGTCGCGGCTTTTTCCCGCACTTGGCAGGTGAAGTCATTGCCGGAGCTTCGAATCCAGGCCTCGATTGGGAAATCTCCAGCGACGAGGAACGATCGCGCCGCACCATTTATACCTTCATCAAACGAACGATGCTGTTCCCGGTTCTCGAGAATTTCGATTATAGCAACACGGCATCATCATTGGGCGAACGCCCGGTGACGACCGTGGCCCCGCAAGCTCTCATGCTGCTCAACGACCGCTTCTTTCAGAAACAAGCCGCAGCCTTTGCCCAACGCCTCACGCGCGAGGTGGGTGAAGAACCGGGCAAACAGATTCAACGCGCTTACCGCTTGGCAGTCGGTCGCGAACCCAGTGCGCGAGAATTGGAAATTGCGGCGGACTATTTGAAACGGCAGACGGCCGCGTTCGCTGGCATTCGCTCGCGCCTCACGTTCCGTCCGGACATTTCGGAATCATTGAATGAGGGATACATGAACAGGCTGCCACCCGTGGACATGATGATCGGCCCCCGCGCGAGCTGGAGTTATCACCGCGGAGTTTGGGGCGGCGGCTACAGTGGAATCAAAACATTGGAACGCACTCGAGGCCCATTCGCTCTTTGGGCAGGTGAAACCGTTGCTGACGGGATCATTCAAGCACGCGTGACGCTGCACAAAGCGTCGGAGTTGGCTGGGCTGGTTTTTCGCGGCCAAGTGACGAATGAGGCGCTCCACGGCTACGATGTCATTGTCGACCATCGATTCCAGCGCCTCACTTTGCAGCGTCACACGACCAATGCGGCCACTCTAGCCGAAGTCAAAGTTCCGATCCGCGTCGAAGAAGCCTGCGCGTTGAAAATCGAGAGTATCGGCCCACGCATTCGCGTTTGGCTGAATGGCGGCACGGGAGCGATTATCGACGCAATCGATCCGAAACCGCTTTTGCAACCGGGCCGCGTCGGCGTGCGCGCGTGCGGCGCAGCCGTCAGTATCGATGATTTGCGGATGCAGATCGGCGATCGAACAATCGACTGTGCCACGAGTTCGCGCGACGCGCCGGCCGCGCTCGGCGCTGTCGAAGGAGGTCTTGGACCGTCACGCCGCGCTTTGGAATCGTTCTGCCTCCTGCTACTGAATCTCAATGAGGTGATTTATGTGGACTGAATCTGGAACCGCAACGGACGCACCTTCAAGCGTGTTCAACGACGCAGCGCAGACTTGCCGTCTGCTGTATCGCAGGTTTTCAACCTGCAGAGGTTCCGGCCAATCCAGGCGCGCTCGGAACTGGCGAACGCTCTGCCGATTGCAAATCGGCCATACAGGAGACTACAAGTCTGCGCTACGGATCAACGGCCAGCGTGCAGCCCATGCCACAGCCCGAACAATATGAATTCTAACTTCTCTTTCCAAAGAAGCCTCTGTCATGGAACGCGCCGCGAATTTCTTTGGCAAATGGGCGCCGGCTTTGCGGGTCTCGCGCTGGCCGCCGCTCTTGATCAGGATGGATTTTTCACACGGCACGCGTTCGGCGCCGTGAGTGATCAACGAGTTAACCCGCTGTCAGCTCGCCCGACGCATCTCCCCACGAAAGCCAAGGCTTGCATTTTTCTGTTCATGTACGGCGGTCCCTCGCAGATGGATTTGTTCGATTACAAGCCTGAATTGCAAAAGCGGAACGGCCAGACCGTTCAGATGGAAATTCGACGGCGCGACATGCAACCGTCGAAATTGCTCGCGAGCAAACGACAGTTCCGGCAGTGCGGCCAGTCCGGATTGTGGTGTTCGGATATTCTGCCGCACCTGTCCCAGCAAATGGACAAACTCGCCGTGATCAAATCGCTGTATCAGGATTCGTTTGCTCATGGCTCGGCAATGATTCAAATGAACAGCGGACGCGTCATTCAAGGATACCCGTCGCTTGGCTCTTGGCTTGGCTACGGCTTGGGGACGCTTAATCAAAACCTGCCTGGTTACGTCGTGATGCTCGACCCACGCGGGGGACCGATTAGCGGCGCAGCGAATTGGTCGAGCGGTTTCATGCCCGCAGCCTATCAGGGAACAGTCTTTCGTTCGAGTGGCCAGCCCATTCTTAACTTGGATTCCGCTTCGGGCATGACCGCCCCAATGCAACACGACTTGATCAACACGGCCAATACGCTGAATGCGGAACACATGGCTGCGCGCCCGGGATACTCAGAATTGCAAGCGCGCATCGCCAGTTACGAATTGGCGTTCCAACTTCAAACCACCGCGCCGGAAGCGCTCGACTTGTCACAAGAATCTTCTGCTGCGAAGGAGATGTATGGGCTGAACGAGCCCATACCAAATCATGCGCTGGCGCTTGGTCCCGCGCCCTTTGGCCGTCAATGTCTCATCGCGCGGCGCTTGGTCGAGCGGGGTGTTCGCTTCGTGCAGATTTATCATGGCGGCGGCCACCAACAGCAGAATTGGGATGCTCATCTTGGCGTCGAGGAGAACCTTAAAATTCATGGTCCGGAAATCGACAAACCAATCGCGGCGTTATTGACCGATCTCGAACAACGCGGATTGTTGGACGAGACGCTCGTGGTGTGGGGCGGCGAGTTCGGACGCCAACCCGCTGCCCAAGGCAACGAAGGCCGGGATCACAATCCCAAAGGCTTCACTTATTTCCTAGCTGGCGGCGGCGTCAAAGGCGGAATTTCCTACGGTGAAACGGATGAACTCGGTCACGAAGCTGTCGTGAACCGCCATCACATCCGCGACCTCCACGCCACAATGCTGCACCTCATGGGCCTCGACCATCGAAAGCTGACTTACTTCTACGGCGGCCTGGACCAGAAACTGACGGGCGTCGTGGAAGCTTCAATCATTAAAGGCATTCTCGCCTGACCCCCGCTGCCAAGCCGCCCCGTCTGCGCTGTTCACATCTTTGCAAACTTTTGTTCCATATGAGACAAAGGTTTGTCGAAGCGAGCGGCGGGGTTGTTGAGGTCAAAATCGAACCTCAGTCTTGCTACGAAGGTCCGCTCGCGCGGCAGTTCCGAGCGCAGGTTCAACGGGTTCAATCGATAGTCTTGGTCTGTGATATTGAGCAGCCCAACGCTGAATTGGAGTTCGGCCAGTCGAGCCCAAGCAAAACTGAAGTCGGACGCTGCTTTCACGGCCGATTCAGCAGCTTCTAACGCTCCCCTCAGATTTGACCGCGCCTGCCGATGGTACGATTCGGCGAGCCACGCCGTCGCGAACGACTGGTCAGGTCTCAAGCTGCCCGGCGCGGAACCGGGTTGAAGTTTGACCGCCGAGATGATCAAGCGCAAAGCTTCTGCCAACCGCTTCACCCGGTCGCTATCGGCGGATGGCAAAAGCTCGCTTTGGGCGTCCACCAGCGCCGCAGATTTTAACAAGGCGCCGCTTTGTTCGACGTGTCCTACGCTCAAGAGCAGAGCTGCGGCATAAAGCTTTTCGTGACTTGATCCTGGGATTCGGTTGGGCGGATAGAGCGCGACCCTTGCAGCAAGTCACCCGATTTGTACGCGGCCAACGAGGCTTCGAGAATCCGCTGTTCCTCCGCGCTAAGTAGAAGGTCACGCAGGTCCAACACGCCGGGATAATAGAGACACCACTGAATGATGTCGGGACGCGCCGACGCGAGGACCGCAGTCTTGGCGGGCTTTTTCCCAGGTTCCGCGACGGCTTGTTCGCCATTTTGCAAGAGCAGCTTTCCGAATTCGTTGCTCATCTCGCCAGTTCGCAACTGGTCCTCCGCGTAAAGCATTTGGTTGAAAGTCATGCATTTTTGCGAAGATTTTTGGCTCGTGGGTTGAGCTGAAGATCGCAAAGGACGCGAAGATCAGAAAATTCCGAATTCTTTGCGGTCTTCGCGATCTTGGTGTTAGTGTTAGTCAGATTCTCTTCTCTCCGGCAGCCTTCGCTGCTTGTCTTCTGCGGCTAGTGTTGCTTGCCGCTTTGGCGCTCAAACCAACTTCGTCTCCAAACGTTTAATCTCCTGCTTGAGCAGTCCGGAAACTTTGTGTTTGGCGAGATAAACCTGCCCGACCGGCACGCGGAGCGTCTGCGCCACCTTTTCGGGTGGCCACCGCTTATTTACATTCAGATCGAACATTTGGTAATGCCTGGCATTGGCGCGGCGTTTGACGCGTTCGATGGCCGCTTCGAGAATCGTTTTGCGCCAATCGTCGTCCCAAAATGACGCCAAGGGATCGCCCGCTGGGTCGGAAATCCGGTCGATTGGCGATGTCCCCGTCTCGCTCTCGGAGAGGCGTTGATGAGCCGCTTCATTCGGACGCCGCTTCCGCAGTTGATCTTTGATCTTCGAACGCGTGAGTTGAAGCAGCCAGCCCTTGAATGAGCCCAACGGTGGGTCATACTGAAACGTTGGCATCTTCTTGGCGACGACGATAATCGTTTCTTGCACGACTTCCTGAGCCTCCGTCTCGGTCAATCCCGATTTGAGAGCTGCGCTGAAGATCAGTTTCCAGTAGGTATCGAAGAAATCTTTCCAACTGTCTGCATCACCCCAATCTTTCAGGCGGTCCAGCAGACTGTCGCGTGTGGAAATAAAGCTTTGCGAAGCTTTCAGCATGGGACAGTCCTTCTGAACTGGCGCGAATCGAATCGTTTGGCATCAGACAGGGGACGCATCCTTGCGTGGTCCTGTCGAGATGCGCCCTCAGACGGGTCACCCGATTGGAGCGCGGATGCCAACATCCGCAAGTCAGCAATCTGCTTTACCAAAGCCTTCATCGCGGATGAGGGCATCCGCGCTCCAATCGGGCAATCTTTGCCATCCGGTCCAGATATATTCATGTGTGTCCCTCAGATCACGCGGCACAATTCGCCTGCAATTGCGCAAGTTCGGCGTGCATTTCTGCCGCAGATTTGTAGCGCTTATTTGAATCGGACTCGCGCGCCGTGAGGATAATTTCATTCAGCCGCAGCAACTCTTCTTGATCAGGCCGGTCCGCCAATGTGGTAGGCAATTCCGGGAAGCGCTTCCGCTCGCGTCCCATGCTTGCTTCGTAAAGCACTTTGCCCAAACTGTAGATGTCTGCCGCCACGGTTCCGGGCCCATCGGAGGGAATGAAGCCCTCGGCTCCAACAGGTTCCAACGTAGGTTCTGTCCGTTTCGGTGCGGACCAGATCAGTGACCAACCCAATGTCTGCGAATTTGGGAACGTCCCGGACGAAGATAATGTTTGACGGCTTGATGTCGCGGTGAATGAGTTGCTGTCCGTGTAGATGCGAGTAACAAGCAGGAATCAAGGCTTGACCTGGACTCCTGCCTTCGGCGCGCGTCTTCTGATAACTGCATCGTTCGTGAATAGTTCGAGGCCGCGAGCCTTAGCCACGGCGACGTAGCCAGCATCGTAAGCGGAAATGTTCAACTGTTCTGAGAGCAGCCAAGTGGCGGAGCCGGCACAGGGAAAAAGATTTATCGGCATGATGCGGTAGCTGTCCAGAGCCGTCAGCCAGGCCGCAACGTCCTCGCCACTCGTACGGCCGCTTCGAATTCCGCGTCGCAACGCTTCCATCACTTCTTGAAAAAAAATTGGGCGCGGTGAAGGCGTCCTCTCCTCCAGCGAGACGTTCTTCCATTGGTTCGAACCGCCGCCGCTCGTCGAGAAAATGGAGCGCGACCGCAGCGCTGGCGTCTATCGCCAGGCTCACTTGCGCCCCTCTTGGATGAGCTGGCGGATGCTCAGACGCTTTCCTCCGGGCCGGTTCAGACGAATGTCGCGGCTCTTAACCCTTTGGCGCCATTCTTCGGTGAGTTTGCGAGCCCGATCTTGCACGGGACCGATTTGGGCCGTTGGCCGGTCATGCAAGGTGATAATGTGGGTCCGTCCATTGCGGGCTTCTTCGACCAACTAGCCCAGCTTGGGTTTAGCCTCGCGAATAGAAAGCGTGGTCCTCATGCCGAGAGGGTCACTCATTTCCACCAAGAAGGCAAGCAAGGCAGATTTTCTGGAAATCAACTTTAGCGGCGAGGCCGGCTTGGTCCAGAAGGTCGCCAGCCGCGATAAGCTGGCGGATCGGGTCACGGTTGCGTCGGCTGGGGTGCTGGCATCTTTGCCGGATTTGCGAGGAGGAGGCTTTCGCCAAGCTGTTGCTGTGAAGCTGGGAGTTGGGAGTCAAGGGCCAGAAATCAGTCGCTCACAGTCACCGTTGGGCGTAATGGAACTTGCCTCTGGGGGTTTGGGTGGTGCGTCGGCGCGGGGTTTTAGCGGCACGCAAATCCTCCACACCTTTGGCAGCACCAAAGAGATTGGCGAACCCTATCACGCGGGCGAACCGGGCCGCGCTTCTTCCTGGTACACCATCCTGGCTGAAGAAGATGCCAAGATGCTCATCAGCACCGAAGGCAGCGATTTCGATACGGTGCTTGCCGTCTATGAAGGACCATCAAATCCTCTCGGTTACGATGAACTGTTGTTGCCGCCGGTGGCCTTGGACAACAACAGCGGTTTTGATCGGCAGAGCAGCCGCATCGTTTTCCCAACCTTGCGCAATCGCTACTACCATGTGGCAGTCGATGGAGTGAGCGGAGCGCAGGGAAGAGTGGTGTTGAATTATCAATTGGGTTCAGCGCCGGAGTTGGTGGTGCAACCGTAACCGTCAGGCGGAGCCTGGCGGATAGGCAACCTCGTAATCCTGGTCGTGCAAGTGCGCAGCCGTGTGCCAGTGGATTATCAGTGGCGCTATAACGGATCAGTCTTGGCGGGAGCAACCAACGCGACATCGGTCATCCCAATCTTTCAGTTCAACAAGGCGGGACGGTACACCTGCGAAGTCAGCAACTTTGCCGGAGCTGCGGCCAGCGCCGAAGCGGTGTTGCAGGTCAGGGAAGGCGTTCGTTTACAGGCCAGCGGCTTTGCTGCGGATGGGAGCTTCCGCTTTTTGCTCAGCGGAGAACTCGGGTCAAAGACAGTGATTGCAGCTTCAAGCAATTTGATCGATTGGCTGCCAGTATTCACAAATCCGGTAGCGAACCGCTCCGTCGAGTTTATCCACAGCAAAGCCTTGTCGCAGCGTTATCGCTTTTATCGCCCGGTGGAATAGCCAGCCGCTTAATGCCGGAAATGGCGCACTCCGGTGAAAGCCATGGCGACGTTGTGAGCGTCGGCAGCTGCGATGACTTCGGCGTCGCGAACGGAGCCGCCGGGTTGAATCGCTGCGGTTGCACCTGCCTCGGCGGCGGCGATAAGCCCATCGGGAAATGGAAAAAAGGCGTCGCTGCACACGACACTGCCTTTCAATGACAGTCCGGCTTCGCCGGCTTTCCACACGGCGATGCGGCTGGAATCGACGCGGCTCATTTGTCCGGCGCCGATTCCCAGGGTCCGATCCGAACCCGCGTACACAATGGCATTCGATTTCACGTGCTTGACCACGCGCCAGCCAAAAAGCATTGCTTGCAACTCGGTTTCTGTGGGCGACCGCTTCGTCACGACTTTTAAATCGGCGGCCGTCACTGATTTCAGGTCGCGTTCCTGCAGTAGAAATGAATCTGCGCCGACACTTCGCACGTCCAGGCAATCCGCGCTCGACGGGTGCCGCAGGACCTTGAGCAGGCGCAAGTTTTTCTTCTTCTGCAAAATAGCGAGGGCTTCTTCGCTGAAATCAGGCGCGACAATGACTTCGCTGAAGATTTCGGCGATGGCCTCGGCGCAGGGCGCATCCAAAGGTCGATTCACTGCGATGATGCCACCGAAAGGCGCCTGTTTGTCGGTGGCAAAAGCTTTCTCCCAAGCCTCACGCAAGCTTGGACCTTGGCCGACACCGCAGGGATTCGTATGTTTCAGTATGGCCAAGGTGGGACGGTCGTTCCCGAACTCACCGATGAGATGGGCGGCCGCGGTAAGATCTAGAATATTATTGTAAGAGAGTTCTTTCCCGTGGAGTTGGCGGAAAAAACGGTTGAAGTCACCGTAAAGAGCCGCACGTTGGTGTGGGTTTTCACCGTAGCGCAGCGATTGGACCTGCGATGCTTTCACGGTTAACTCGACTGGCAATGGTGAACTAGCCGACGAAGCGCCGGATCGTTCCGTTCCTGGCCTTTGAAACGCCCGCGCCAGGTAATCAGCAATTGCCGCATCATAGCTTCCGGTGCGCGCAAAGACTTTCGCGGCAAGTTCCCGACGGAGTTCCAGCGTCGTATTTCCGGCTGCCTGAATTTGCGAGGCAACCTCTGCGTAATCGCTGGGGTCAACAATTACAGTGACGCTTTCGTGATTCTTGGCCGCGCTGCGCAACATCGAGGGGCCGCCTATGTCGATGTTCTCAATCGCATCGTGGAGCGTCACGCCCGGCTTGGCGACGGTTTGTTCGAATGGGTAAAGGTTAACGACGACAAGGTCTATTGGCTGAATGCCATGTTCTGCGGCGGTGGCGCAGTGACTGGGATTGGATCGAATGAAGAGCAAGCCGCCGTGAACTTTCGGATGCAAGGTTTTCACGCGGCCATCCAACATTTCTGGAAAGCCTGTGTAAGCGCTGAGGTCAACGACGGAAATGCCTTGTTCGCGCAACGCCTTGGCTGTGCCGCCGGTGGAAATGATTTCCACGCCCGTTTGCGCCAGGGTTTGAGCGAAAGCAACCAAGCCCGTTTTGTCCGACACCGACAACAATGCGCGTTGAATCTTCGACATAGATTCTTGTTAACAGTTCAAAGTTCAAAGTTCAAAGTTCAAAGTTCCAAAGGCTAGCGCAAGACGCATCTCGGCAGTACCAGCCGTCCGAAACGTCTTGGCCGTAACGCAGAGTTTCACTCTGCGCGTCGAGGTAGAGACGTCGGTTGCCCGACGCCCCCCTCACAGATCCCGGCGGGCCCTATTCGCGGCACTGGGCTCTTCACGTTAACTCGCTTGGCATGCGCCAAATGGATGGAGGCGGGTCAGGAAA
>VHDE01000060.1 GCA_016871515.1 Verrucomicrobiota bacterium | reverse complement strand
AACCTGGCCATCACGTCACGAATGTAGGGAGCGCAAAAGCCCTTGAGCAGTTGAGAGAATTTTTCATCGGCGCGAATTTATCTTCGAGCGATCTCCCTGGGCCAAGTCAATTCACGCGCGCCCCCCCCCGCGAACGCCTCCTATCATACCGACGCCGCAACGCCGCAACGCTTCTGTTTGCTTCCGACGGTCTTTCTGCTAGAAACAGTGCCACTCACGACTGACAAATCATGCCGCAAACGCAACCATCAACATTGACCACGCCGAGAGTGACGTCACGCCGCGCTTTCTTCAGGAGCACCGTGGGCTTGGCGGCAGGATTGAGTTGGGGCCTGGCGAAATCCGAATCTGCTGCGGAGCAAGTCCGAGCGGATCGCAAACTGACAGCCGCCATTATCGGCCATACTGGCAAAGGAAATTATGGCCACAGTCTCGAACTTATCTTTAATGATCGCGAGAATATCCAAGTCGTGGCGGTTGCAGATCCGAATCCGACCGGCCGCGCCAAAGCCGCAGCACAATGTAAAGCGCTACGGCAGTATGCAAACTATCGCGAGATGCTAGAGAAGGAAAAGCCGTCCCTCGTCTGCATCGCTCCCCGCTGGACCGATCAACACCACGCGATGGGACTGGCCGCCTTGCAGAGTGGCGCCCATGTTTGCATGGAAAAACCGTTCACTCAAACGCTGGCCGAAGCAGATGACTTGCTGAGGACAGCCGACCAAGCGGATCTGAAAATCGCAGTCGCCCATCAAATGCGCGTGGCGCCGAGCACGCTTCACCTTAAGAAGGCGCTGGACGCCGGGCTCATTGGGACCTTGTTAGAAATCCGCGGCCATGGGAAGCAAGATCACCGCGCCGGCGGCGAAGATATGGTGGTGCTGGGAACGCATTTGTTCGATCTGGTTCGTATGTTCGCCGGTGATCCGCTCTTTTGCACAGCGAGAGTTTTGCAAAATGGACATGACATCAAGCTCAAAGATGTTCGCCAAGCAACGGAAAATATTGGTCCAATCGCTGGCGACGAGATTCATGCTACATTCGCCTTCCCAAATGGAGTTAACTTCAACTTCACCAGTCGAAGCCAATTTCGTGAAACGGCGGGACCCTGGGGACTCGAACTTATTGGCACGAAAGGCATCGCAAAAATCCTGGCGGAGATGGCGCCTCGAATTTATTTGCTCAAGAACAGTGCTTGGTCCACGGAAGGCAGGAATGACTCGTGGCATTTCCTGGAAGGCGATCCTACAGTTCATTTCGCTGCTGCGGAACGAGGATTTGTTCCCGCAAACCGCCTCGTCGCAGACGATTGGCTCGACGCGATCGAAGCGAATCGCGAACCCATTTGCAGCGGGCGCGCGGCGATGAAATCGCTGGAAATGATTATGGCTGCCTTTGCCGCGGGACTTTCCCAGAGCCGTGTGCCGATGCCATTGTCAAACCGCAGCCATCCGCTGGTGCAATTGAAGGCTCATTAACACCGCACCTTTGAAATATCCAGATTCTAACCCAACTCAAAACAACAACGTCTAAGTTCTATGATCCGTCCAATTCGCGCACGAAGTATTACCACCATCGCCTTGCTGCTGTTCACTGCCGTCGCCCAAGCCGCCGCAGCGGATAAGACCCTCGATGTCTATTGGGTCGATGTTGAAGGAGGCGCTGGCACGCTTATCGTCACGCCCGCTGGGGAGTCGATCCTCATTGATACCGGCATGCCGGGCGTCCGCGATCCGGGCCGCATCCATCAGGCCGCGACCAAGGTCGCTGGGGTGAAGCAAATCGATCATCTCATCGTGACTCATTTTCATTTGGATCACTTTGGAGGCGCAGCGGAGTTGTCGAAGTTGATGCCGATTCAGAATGTCTATGACAACGGGATTCCCGAACAGAACCCGGACAACAACCCAAACGATCGTTCGTTTTTAGTGACGATCAAACCGTACCGCGAGTTCCAAGCGGCCAAGCGTTCCATGATCAAACCGGATGATGAACTTCCTTTGCGACAAACCGAAAACAGGCCGAAGCTTCGATTCCGCTGCATCGCGGCGAAACAACAATTTGCCAAAGCACGCTCGGCTCAAGAAAAACCAAACGCGCTCTGCGCTGAAGCCAAGCCGAAGGACAAAGACATGAGCGACAACGCCAACAGCATTGTGACCTTGCTCGAATATGGGGATTTCCAGTTGTTTATCGGCGGCGATCTGACCTGGAACGTCGAAGCTCAACTCGTCTGTCCGATCAACCTGATTGGCGAGGTGGACGTTTATCAGGTCAATCATCACGGATTAGGAGTCAGCAACAATCCCATTCTTGTGCGCAGCCTCGCGCCGACGGTTTCAATCATGAGCAACGGAACGCGCAAGGGATGCGATCCCGAGACTTTTGCCACTTTGAAGGGAACTCCCTCGATTCAAGCTATGTATCAAATCCACCGGAACCTTCGCGCCGATCAACACAACAACGGGCCCAACGAATACATTGCGAATCTCGAAGCCAAGTGCGAAGCGAACCACATCAAGCTCTCGGTCGATCCGTCTGGAAAGACGTACACGGTGAACATTCCCTCCAACGGACATAAGCGGACTTTCCAAACGAAATAAGGGGCTAAATCGAGACAAGTCAGATTGGGACAGCCTCCGGCGCCGTAATCGGAGTGCGGAGCGCGAATGCCCTCATCCGAGCAGTTTACTTGCGATCGGGGATGTCGCGGATGAGGGCATCTGCGCTCCGATAGAAGCGTCCCAATGTCGGTTCCTTTGATTTAGGTGGATCGTTTCCAAGGTGGCCGCTTTCATGGCGGCAGCATAAACTCGAAAATCGAAATCGAAATTTAGTTTCGAGTTTCGAGTTTCCAATTTGTCCCTTCGGCGCTGATCGGCGCTGTCGGCGCTGAAGTCTCCTGCGTCTCCTGCTATTTGGGTTGTTATTGTGGGGACTATCCCTAAACTCGCGCGTGCAATGATTACGGCGTTTGAGCTTATTTTTACTCCGCTTCGGGCCTGGAACAAAATCAACGCGGCCCAGGGGAGCGTTGTCCGAGTTCTGCTGCTCTTTCTTCTTCCCTTTCTCCTCTTTTGCGTCGGCATCGAAGGACTTGCGCTCTGGAAATGGGGTGAACGGCGCGGTGAAGTGGATTACGTCGTCAAGATTTCTCAGGATTTGGCAATTCGTTATTCGGCAGCGCAAATGGGCATGCTGATGACCAGCATTTTTTGCGGCGCCAAAGCTCTCCAATGGATTACGCAAAGCTTCCAAGTAGCGACCTCGGACCGGCAATGTGCCACGCTGATGGCTTATGGCTTCAGCCCCATCATCCTGCTTCGCTTGGCTGATGCTTGGCCAGCCATGAATACGTGGGTCGCTTGGATGATCGGCGCACTTTTATCCGTCTCCGTGCTCTATCACGGCGTCGCACTTATCTTAAAGCCCGAACAGACAAAGGGGTTCGGCCTTTATCTGATCAGCGTCATCATCGTCCTTTTATCAAGCGGCCTTTCCCATTTCGTCGCGGTGTCCGTTCTGCACGGGAAAGTCCTGCAGTGACGCGCTTCGCACTTGGTCGCGTAGCACGATGACGCCGCAAAGCCTGCCAGGCAGCCTTGACCACCCAGCCCGTTTTCGCCAAGGCCCTGCGCGCCGTTTCAGAATCAACACCGGTCAATTCTTGAACGATACGGACCGCTCGATCTCGGAGTTTAGTATTCGAGGGGTTCAGGTCCACCATGAGGTTGCTCACGACCTTGCCCATGCGGACCATCGACAAAGTCGTTAACATATTCAAAACAAGTTTGGTTGCCGTGCCCGCTTTCAATCGCGTTGATCCAGTCAAGACTTCTGGCCCAACCTTGGGAGCAATCATGAGATCGGGACGGTCCTCCGAGCGGACTCGCAAGCAAGGGTTGAAACAAAGCAAGATCGTCTTCGCTCCCCTTTGCCGGGCTTCCTTTAATGCGCCCCAAACAAAAGGGGTTCGCCCACTCGCGGCAATGCCAACAACAACGTCGGTTGAGCGAACGCATCGGAACTGAATTGCTCGCGCCCCAGCTTCGAAATTATCTTCCGCTCCTTCCACACTGCGCCGGAGCGCCTGTTGACCGCCCGCGATAATGCCTTGCACTTGGTCCGGCGCGGCGCGAAAGGTCGGCGGACATTCGCTGGCATCGAGGACACCCAGCCGCCCGCTCGTTCCCGCTCCCACGTAAAAAAGGCGGCCTCCTCTGCGGAATGCTTGCACAATGAACTGGATGGCGCGGCCAATGTTCTCGCGCTCAGCGCGAAGCGCGCGAGGAACGCCAGCTTCCTGACGAAGCATGAGGTCGATGGCGGACGAAAGCGATCGTTTATCCAAATCCAATGATTGCGGATTGCGCTCTTCCGTCGGGGACATTCTCAACGATTCGGGGATGCTCCTCGGCGGCGCCTTGCGTTCTCTCAATTTCAGCGATCGTTGCGTCAGGGCTTCGATGTCAACGCCGGCGCTCTCTCCATCTGCAGTCTGCGAGCCGCTGAGCTGCCTTCGGGCCAGTTCCACCGCTCCCCAAGCGCTCTCGCCAGCCAGGGGAACAACGCGAGCTTCCGGCCACAACTTGGCAAGTTCTCGAGCCATCCGTTTCGCGAAACGCTTCTGCTTGAGGAGAACGCTGCCCGTCAGGATAAACTCTACCGAATCGCCAACACGCGCGAGACGCCGTGCGCACGTCGCAGCATCCTTGGCCAACGTATGAGCCGCCGCAGTCAAAATGTCCGCGGCAATCTTGTCTCGCTGAGACCATGCCTCGAACACCTCAAGGGCCAGCGCCGCGATTTGTCTTTTATCTGCGTTCTGCGCCCAGGCCATGAGATCGTCCGGCTCATTCAATTGCAGAGTGCGAAGGATGCGTTGCCCGAGGGACGACCAAATTTGGTCGCGATCGTAATAATAAACCGTCGCTTTCAGCGCGCGCAGACCGATCTCATACCCACTGCCCTTATCCCCGAGCAAATGGCCCCAGCCACCTACTTTTGCGGTCTTTCCATGAATTGACCGGCCATAACAACAGGACCCGGTCCCGCTCAAAACAATGACTCGCGCGACAGCCTTGGTTTTGCTCAATCGTTCCGCTGCGAGCAAAGCAGTTTCAAGATCATGTGAAACCGCGTAAGGCACGCTGGGCCAAACCTTGGTCACGACCCGCGCAATCCGTTCACAATCTTCCGCGCCACGCACACCGGCCATGCCAATCCCAATCGCTGAAGGATTGCTCGAGGCCTTGGCAATGTCTCCAAAGTGACGCTTCAATTGAGCGTCCGTAATCAGCCTGAGATTGGCTGGTCCCAGCTCGACACGATGCAACAGATTGCCCGACAGGTCCGCCATAAGTGCTGTTGTACGCGTTCCACCGCATTCGATCCCAAGGAATCGCAGCCCGGAAATTGGTTTGGCCGTTCGCATGTCCGGCGGAGTATTTTCGGAATGAGTGCGGTTTCCAAGGCATTTTGCCGCGCGCGAAGACGCCAACACGCCCGAAACGCGACAGCACCGCAGCGTTTACGCTGCAGAAATGCGCGGTGATCGGCCCGCTTCCAACCTTCTGAATCTTACGGTCGCATGATCGTTTCTGCAGCGTGAACGCTGCGGTCCGGCATGCCGGGGCCTTGCGTTGCTCGGCATAGCTTGGTTTCGCGCCTCCATTGCGCTATGTATGTCTCATGACCACTGTTGAACAATCGCTTTTAGCCTCACTGATCGAACTGGAGAAGACCATCCAATCAATGCGGACCGCGCAGCCCAAGCCTAGTCTATTGCCGGTCTTCGCGAAGATCGATGAACTCACTCGGCAACTGCCGAAAGAGACAGATCCGAGCTTGCTGCATTACCTAAACAAAAAGAGCTACGAAAAGGCGCGTCTCTGGCTGGAAGGCCGCGACGTCGAAAATGCGCGCGGCAATTGTCGGCGTGATTGATATGCGCGCGCACGACTTAACGAGCCCGTCAACGAGGCGTTCTTGCCTTACCCGCAGAGGGAATTCATAATACGAACGTGATTGTAGCGTCGGCAGAGAAAAGGCTTGAGGCGGCCCGCAAAGGCGCGGCCCTGCTCTACGATAACGGCGCGCAAAAAGTCTGGGTTTTCGGCTCGATAGCCGATGGCCGGCCACAGGACGAACGGTCAGACATTGACTTGGCGGTTGAAGGATTACCGAGCCATCTCTTTTTTCGAATGGTGGGCCAACTTCTTAACGTCTTGCCGTGTTCTGTGGATTTGGTCGAGATGGAAACAGTTTCGCCCTCCCTTCGTCAGAATATCGAGCGGAATCGTATCCTATTGTCGCGTGAAAATTGACCCGCCTTCCTCTATCGCGCTGAAGGCTGTAATTGAGCATGAACATGTTCCCTCTGCGCCCCGCTGTCTTGCCGGAGGCCGTACGACCGGTCCTGGACGACCTTTGTGGCTTCCGCCATGTCTTCCGGCACAGCTATGATTACTCGCTCAACCTTCAAAAGCTGCAGCAACTTTGGGATCTATGGCGGCAGGATGGGCCAGCGGTCGTTACAGCGCTGAGAGCATTTGCAGATTCTTTGCCCACGGCCGTGTAAGCCATCACATGGACACGTTTCATGCTCGATGATACCATCGCTGCAATTTCGACGCCACTCGGTGAAGGGGGGCTCGCCGTCATTCGCCTGTCCGGTCCGCAAGCCCTGACGATTGCGGACAAATGTTTCGAGCCGGTTGGGGCAAGTTCACGCACGCCTTCTCAAGCTCCGTCCCACACCGTTCATTACGGAAAGATCCTACGAGAACAAAAGGTGGTAGACGAAGTTTTGCTGACCGTGTTGCGGGCGCCACGCACATTCACGCGTGAAGACACGGTGGAAATTTCCTGCCATGGCGGCCTTCTGCCCGCCAAACTTGTCCTCGATACTGTGCTTGAGAATGGCGCGCGCCTGGCTTGGCCGGGAGAGTTTACCAAACGTGCTTTTCTGAATGGACGAATCGATCTGACGCAAGCCGAAGCGGTGGCAGACCTTATTCATTCCCGCACAGAACTCGCCTTGACCGCTGCGACCGAACAATTGGCGGGCAAACTTTCGCTGCGGATCAATCAGCTTCGCGATAATTTGGTCAAAATTCTCGCGCATATCGAAGCGCATATTGATTTTCCCGACGAGGATATCGCACCGGACACTAAAGCGGCATTGCTCCAGCAGCTAGAAGACGCGCGGGCCTTCATGGATGAATTGCTTCGCACGGCGACCGAAGGCCAAATTCTGCGGCGAGGCATTCGCGCCGCGATTATCGGACGTCCCAACGCTGGCAAATCAAGTCTTCTGAACCAATTGCTCGGACATGACCGAGCCATCGTCTCACCGATTGCCGGGACGACGCGGGATACCATTGAAGAAACGGCGAACATTCGCGGACTTCCGATTGTGTTCATCGACACGGCCGGTTTGAGGGAATCAACCGACAGCATCGAAGCTGAAGGCATTCGGCGGAGCCGCCAGACTCTGGTGCACGCCGATCTTATTTTGCAGATATTTGACGCTTCCGAAGCTATCTCTGCCGAGGATGAAGCGTACTTGGCGCAATTCGCTCAAAAGAAGCGCATTCTGATCCGCAACAAAATTGATCTCCCGCATCGGCTTATTTTGCCGGCCGTTCCCGGTGTATCCGTTATCGATGTTTCGTGCATGACAGGCCAAGGGCTAGAAACGCTCAAGGATACCGTCAAAGAACTGATTTGGGCGGGAGAAATCCGAGCCGAGATGCTCCAAGTCATGATCAACTCACGCCATCAAGACGCCCTTCAGCGCGCTCGGACTTCTGTCGAACGAACCATCGAAGCTTTGCGTGCAGATTTAGCTTTGGAACTCGCCGCCCTGGACCTGCGGATCGCGACCAATGCGGTTGGCGAAATCGTCGGCAAAACCTCCACCGAAGATTTGCTCGATTCAATCTTCAGTCAATTCTGCTTGGGAAAGTAAAAAACGATTCCGCACCGGAACTTATTGGGATTGTTTCTCGCGTCACTTATCGCCGCAGATTCTCGGCCGCAAGAATATGTATCTGGCAAGCCAAATGCTCCGGCCAATAGGTGATCATCCAATCATCGAACCTCTTGACTTGGCATGGCCGACCGGTGTGATCCAACTGGATTGAGTCTCCCACCTGAAAGGGATGAGCCGCCAAGCCGTCGAAAACTTGAAGCAGCTTTTGCCGCTGCGCTTTTGTAGCCGTAGCGAAAATCTGAAGGACCGTTCGATCTACTGTGTACTTGTAAGGCGTCACTTGCCCTCGCGGGAGAGACGTTCATGCAAGACAACTAGCTCCTCTGCGGTGTGTCCATGACCTGAAAGCGACCTGTCCAGACGCCGGCCGATTTCCAATTGCCATTCCGGGTCGTCTTTTTTCGCACGCCAGAGAAGATATTCAGCCACCTCTAAGCGCTCTTCGCGCGACAAGCTTTCCAGAGCTTCCTTAATTTCGGCTACACTCACATTGCTAACTACGCCGGTTTTCAGCTCTTTTTCAAGGATTTTCAAAGGACACTATGAAGCGGCTGGAAGCGGCAATACGCGGACTAAGCCAGGTGAGAGCCTCGTGCTACTTCATCCATTCGGGAAACTTCACCTTCGAGAAGTGCATAACGTCAAACTCGCGATGCCAGCGAAGCTTCCAAAGATCTCTCACGCTTTGGTAACGAGCAGAGCCGTCAAAAAACAAGAGGTTGATTCCCTTGCGGTGGCGCGCGATGGAAAAGTGGTGAAACTCGGCTTCGGCGCCGGCCCATTCTCCATTAAACGTGGGCAGCCGGTCCGTGTGTCGAGGTCCCCCGCCCCGCCACATCGTGTCACCGAAAAGCGGAATTTCAGTCGGATTGGGAACGTCGAACGTCCGCCAATTCAAACGCGTCGGCCGCCCTTGAATGGCTGATATACTGGCGGGCGGGTTGTAAACCCAGTTGTTAATCCCGTAACTGCTCAGCAAGAGTTTGCCCCGGCCGAGCGCTGGGTCGTCCACCGGAAAATCATAACAAGTATGCGGCCCGCCGTATGTGACGGCCCTCGGACTGTTGAGCGGCACTTGCGTTTCTCGAGCTCCCGGACCGCGCCTAAGTTTGGCATCGGGACAAAAGAGCAGGTCCGGTTTCTTTTCGTAATGATCCTTAAGCGCCTTGACCCATTCGCCGCGAGCCCAGCCAACTGTGTGCCCTGGACTGAACGAGTTGTTATTGTCGTCCGCGTACAACAACCACATAACTCCCCATTGCTTGAGATTCGATATGCACTGCGTGGCGATGGCCTTGCTTTTAGCCTTCGCGAGAGCAGGAAGCAGAAGGGAAGCGAGGATCGCGATAATCGCGATCACGACCAACAGTTCGATCAAAGTAAATCCGCAAACGCAGAAACGCGGACGCGAAACCGGCTTGGTCTGAGCGATTGAAAAGCTCATCTGGAATGATCAACCTTGTAAGTGCTCTGGCAGGGAAAGCAAGTGCCATTTTCCTAGCCCGACCGAATTGAACCGAATTGTTACGAATTGGTTCCGGAGTAGCCTCGCCAACTTGGCCGCTAGGCTGATGATTTGAATCCGTTGGGATTCATTCTGCGGTTAACCCAAGGGAAGTTGCCGGCCGAGCTGCGAACGCCTCCACAACTCAAAATGCTGGCTTTCCTGTGAATCGGCATAAGACTTGCCAACTGGCGGAGTTATCCAGGACAGGCCTGAGAATAGGTTGGCTAGAGTACCCCAATTGCATTTTGTGACTTGGCGGCTAGCCTAGCCAAGTCGTTGAACCCGTTGCGCTGCATTGAATATTGGTCGCGTCTGGCTGCATAGGTTTTTTGGCGGCGTTAAAGGGACTTTACAGGAGCTGGAAAGAAATGCCTCAAATGAGAACTATCGAGAGCAAAACTACGCGACCAGTCCTGCGACCAACGACGAGCCGCAACATGACTATGACCCTCATCGATTTGGATGCTTTTATAAAGAAGGCTGATGAGCTGCAGCCGTTGCCAGCCAGCACCACCAAGCTGGTTTCTGTGGCCAGCGGCACAGAAACGAACGTGGACGAAATCACGAAAGTTATCAGCTTCGATCCTGCGCTCACGATGAGATTGCTCCGCACGGACAATTCTGCGTTCAGCGGAACGGCTTTGACGATCACCACCGTGCATGAAGCTGTGTCGCGCCTCGGCACCGCGCGCGTGCTCTCTTTAGCTATCGCTTCCCACACCAAGCCCATGATGCGCGTTCAACTGCGCCCCTATGGGCTGAGCGAAGGCGCGCTCTGGCGGCATTCGGTCATAGCAATGCTGGCTGCGGAATCGATCGCGCGTGTGACGCGCGTGCCTATTCCGCCGGCGGCTTCCACCGCCGCGCTTTTGCACGACATTGGGAAGCTCGTCATGGCCTGCTTTATTAGCCCTGAAATTCTCGATCTTATCGAACAAGGAAAGAAGATTGGCAATTTGACGCCCCTCGAAGCTGAAGCACAAATTCTCCAGGTGCATCATGGCGAACTCGGAGGCTTAATTGCCCGGCACTGGCAATTGCCCGAGGCCATTGCCAAGGGATTACTTATCATCACAATCCGCAAGACGGCGACGATCTCGTTTGCGATGTCGTTTACTTGGCGAACATCGCCGCCAAACAAGTCGAAGCCCAACTCGAACAACGCAAAGGCAAGTTCACCGTCGCTAAAGGCGTGGTTGATCGATTGGGGCTGGCCCCCGACGCTTTGGAGAAACTGTGCGCCCTTACGCTGGGTTTCTTCGAAAAGGTCGGCGCCCTTTACGGTGTTGCTTAAGAGAATCTCGATCCGAGCACTGTACCGCGGGCGCCCAAGCACAGGAACACAGCGTTCACGCTGCAGAAGCGCCGGTCGGTTCGACGTGTTTCTAAATTCGGAAGCCCGCCGGTAGTTCTGCGTTCTGCAGCGCAAACGCTGCGCTCCTTGGATCTGCGAAAGACGCAAATCCCTTTCATACCTGCCATCGGGAGGCTAGGCTTAGTTCCATGATTCAAGCTGTAGCATGGAAGAACGACTGTTTGGAAATGCTGGACCAGACGCAATTGCCGTCCGCGACGGTATATCTCCAATTGCGCCAGATAGAAGAGGTTTTCGAAGCGATCCAAAAGCTTCGCGTGCGCGGCGCTCCAGCCATCGGCATTACAGCTGCCTACGGTCTTTATCTTGGTATCCGCGATGCCGCACTTAATTCACGGGAGGAATTCTTTCAAGTATTGGAGGAGAAGATTCGCTGCCTTGCTTCAGCCCGTCCTACGGCCGTCAATCTCTTTTGGGCATTGCAAGAGATCAAGAATAAGCTGGAGCGCCTCACAGAGCTTGGCCCTGCCGAATTGAAAACTCATGCGCTGAGGCTAGCCAAGGAGTTGCACGAAGACGATTGTGATCGCTGCGCGCGCATGGCAGCACACGGCCAGGAAGTCGTGCCTAACAACGCTCGCATCCTCACGCATTGCAACACAGGCGCCCTCGCAACCGGTGGAATTGGGACGGCGCTCGGTGTCATTTATCAAGCGCACATGGCCGGAAAAAAAGTCCAGGTCTATGCGGATGAAACACGTCCTGTTCTGCAAGGCGCACGATTAACCATGTGGGAACTCAGCGTCGCGCAAATTCCTGGACAACTCGTTTGCGACAGCATGGCCGCCGCCTTGATGCAACAAAAGAAAGTGGACCTGGTCATTGTTGGGGCCGACCGCATTTCAGCCGATGGCTCGGTCGCAAACAAAATTGGCACTTATAACCTAGCGATCACAGCGCGTTATCACAATGTTCCATTCTATGTTGCGGCTCCGCTCTCCACGTTCGATCTCACCATTAGTCATGGCAGCCAAATTCCAATTGAGACCCGCGATGAAGACGAAGTGCGCCGCGTCTTCGACAAAAGTCTAATCACCTTGCCGGAGGCGAAGTGCTGGAATCCGGCGTTTGACGTCACGCCTCCGGAGCTGATCACAGGAATCATTACGGAGCGCGGCATCATCTATCCTCCTTATCCCGAAACCATCCGAGCCCATTTCCACGAGTCGCAATAGCCGCCGCCTCACCGTTAGTGCAACCGAGGTAACGAGGCTTTGGGTTAACCCAACGAACGTGAGGGTTTCTCCGGAGACGGCTGCAGATTCTCCTCACTGAAAAATCAGGAGAGAACTCCTGTTGAAGGATATTGATCGACCGATGAGAGTGTTATGAATAACCTATCGGCGTGGGCCTGACGCGCCATCGCTGGCGTCCGATAAAGATCGGTTTCGCCTAATGAATTTTCGTGCTCGACGGACTCATCGGCTCGGCGCGTGATGCTAATGGGCGGTTTACAAATTCAGAATAATTTCGGGAACTTCGCTTTCATCCCTCGACTCACACTTTCAGGAGGCCATTGAAGATGCACATGAACGTCCCCAGATAAAGGACAAGCGAAACTTTGCTGTTTGGCGCCGGGTTTGGCGTCGGCACCGACATTCAAACCGGACCAAATGGGAACTTGTACGTGGTGTCACTGACCAACGGCGCCATTTACGAGAGCTTCCGCCCTCATCCTAGCTCGGGCGACAGCGTTGATGAGGATGATGACGATAGTGAAGGCAACGATTAAGATGGACCGTGGCCGCGGCGCTAGCGTGTCCTGGCGTCGCGCAAATATTCTGCGTGAGTGTCGAGGAAAAGGCGATTGCGGCCTTTGAGGTGAAGCGCGCGGCCGCGCAATTCGGGCGGCAAGCTCGCAATAGTGTTCGGGTAGTACGGATCAACCGCCAACTCCACATCACTAGGTCCTTCCGGCTGCCCGGCCACCGGATTCTTCGCTTCACGCAAATCGCTAACGGATTGCTCGGCGGTTTTGCCCCAAAAATTATCGAGCGGCACCGGATCCTCTTTTCGATCAAAACGCCACAGCCAATAACTAACATACAACGGCGTTTGATTCGTGCGCCAAGCCTGCACAGACTGAGGCGCAGTGCGCAGTGTTGAAGAGGCCATCGCCGGACAGAACCAAACCTTGTCCGCGCCTAGATGATTGCTCAACACGATCGCCGCCCAACCTCCACGAGGGTCAGACGGTGGCCACGAACTCCACGGCTGAAAGCCAAGCGCCTCCTTGAGATCGCGCCGGTCAGGGAATCGGTCTTCGTTATCCGACATTAACAAGTTGAATCCAAGGCCGATCTGGCGAAGGTTCGAAAGGCACGCTGTTTGATGTGATTTGCCTTTGGCGCGCGCCAAGGCCGGAAGAAGCAATGACGCCAGAACGGCAATGATGGCAATCACGACAAGCAATTCAATGAGGGTGAACGCATCTGATATGACAGTGCGTTCCGTCCGTCCCTTTAGGACAAAATACGGCTCCCTAATCGGATAGACTGTCGAACCCGTGAGCTCTAAGCCGCAGAGAGACTTTAACCTCTCAGCTTCGTTGCATCTTTCGGCATGCCACTCAATCACCGGACCCGTGTAACCCAATCCCAACCGACTTTCAATTCTTCAGATTCTCCGATTGTCCGAGCGAATCTCGGTGGCGCTCCGCTTTGGCCCGCGGGTGAAACACGTTCATGGTAGCGGAGAGTTTTGCACTGCTCTATCGCAGACCTTCAGCCAGCACTCTCGCAGATCGAACGCGTTGAACGAATTGAACATCTTGCCGGCTGCAAGCGGGGAACACGGCGCGACGCCCAGGCGACCGCAACCAAAACGGAGCGCGGACATTCTTGTCCATCGCATCTTAATCTTAAGCCGGCTGAAGCCCGCGCTCCGTGCGCCACCGACGACTTATGGATGCACTTGTCCTCCACACAGACGAGCAATTCTTTGCTTGAGAAACTATTTTTCATCCATTAAGCCTTGCAAAGTCCCGCGGCTTGCGAGACCTGCGACTGAACCCGAACCCGCGTTGGTCAAGTTGAGTGGATCTCCCGAAAAGGAGGCGCTTTAGTTAGCCCGTGAAGTTCAGTTGGGTTCGCCGTGCCGCGGCAGTTTTACGAATGCGGCGCATCTACAATACTCTATTCACCATCTTCTTCGTCGTTTCCTTGCCGTATTACTTTTTGAAGATGTGGCGGCGCGGCAACTGGAAACAGGGGCTCAGCCAGCGCTTCGGCCGGCACAGCACCAAACTGAAGCAGGCCATTACCAACCGGCACGTCCTTTGGATGCACGCGGTCAGCGTCGGTGAAGTCAACATTTGCACGCAGCTCATTCGCGCGCTGGAACCGCGTGTGCCGAATTTGAAGATTGTCGTTTCGACAACCACTTCGACCGGGATGGCCGAACTCCAGAAAAAGCTTCCTCATCACATCGAGAAGATTTACTACCCAATCGACTATCGAAAGTGCGTCGAACGCGCCCTTCGAACGATAGGCCCTGAAGCGGTCGTGCTGGTTGAAGCCGAAATCTGGCCGAATTTTCTCTGGCGGATTGCCGACAAAAGCATTCCCGTCTTTCTCGTCAATGCCCGAATGTCGGAACGCTCGTATCGAGGCTACAAGCGGTTTGCATCGTTGTTCCAGCCAATTTTCCGCTCCTTTACGGGCGTCGGCGTGCAGAACGAAACAGATGCACAACGCCTCGTCGCGCTGGGTTGCCGTCCCGAGGCCGTGCACGTCGTCGGCAATTTGAAGTTCGATGCGGCGCGCGTGGATGAGCGTCCGCTCTTTAATATAGCGGTTTTCTTGAAACAACTGGGCGTGCGCGAAGGCGCGCGCATTGTGGTGGGCGGCAGCACTCACGCAGGCGAAGAAGCACTCTTGGCCGATCTATTTCTCCGTTTGCGGAAAACGTTTCCGGATATGTTTCTGATCCTCGTGCCAAGACATTTCGAGCGCGGCAAGGAAGTTGGACAGCAACTAAGTGATCGCCGCATCAAGTTTGCCTATCGCACTGAAGTTGGAGCTACGACTCAGTTTAAACCTGGAGAACTCGAATGTCTGCTCGTTAATACGACCGGCGAGCTTAAATATTTTTATGAACCAGCCTCGGTGATTTTCGTTGGCAAAAGCCTCACGGCTGAAGGCGGTCAAAATCCAATCGAACCTGGAGCGTTGGGCAAGGCGATGATCTTCGGCCCGAATATGCAAAGTTTTTCGTCTATCGCGGCGGCGTTTGTTTCGAGGGGAGGCGCTGTCCAAGTCCAGAATGCGGCAGAACTAGAACAGGCCTGTGATGAATTATTACGCAATGAGCATCGCCGGGTCGAACTGGGACGCAACGCGTTGAAGGTGGTAAATGAAAATCTGGGCTCCATTCAGAGAACCGTCGAAATGATCGTGACGCACCTCCACGGCGAAGAGGTTTATGTGGCGCCGGCTCCGGAGCAGCGCTCGCCATTAGCCAAGCCGGATTGAACGCGTGCGATTAGAGATTTTCTGTCAGAGGACCGCAGCGTTCACGCTGCGGAAAGTGAAATTGGCGGAGGCTCGAAAAATCGCTTCGGAACGTTTCGGCTCTGCGGACGTTTCTGCTGCGTAAACGCTGCGCTCCTGACCCACAGTTCAAATTGCGCCCGATTGGGAGGTCATGATTAGCCCAGAATCCGCCGCCCCTCGTCGAGGAAGATGCCTTTGAAGTTCATTTCCAATGCTTGCGGATTTGAAGCTTTCGCCAAAGCTTCTTTCTCGGTGACTTTTCGATCTTTCACCAACTGGAACAAAGCCTGATTGAACGTAAGCATTCCGTCTTCATTCCCTGTCTCGATCGCCGCCGGCAACTTATCAAGACGATTTTCCTCGAGTAATTTTCGGACCGTGCCGGTGTTGATCAGGATTTCGAGCGCCGGCGTGACTCCGCCGGCCGCTGTGTTGACCATGCGTTGACAAATTACGGCTTGCATCGTTCCAGCGAGCTGACGGCGCACTTGCTCGCGTTCGTCAGCTTTAAAGAAATCGAGAATGCGGCCGATCGATTGCGAAGCGTTGGTCGTGTGCAAGGTCGAGAGCACCAAGTGGCCTGTGTCAGCGGCGCTCATGGCTGCCGAAAAGCTGGTCGCATCGCGCATTTCTCCAATCATGATGATGTCCGGATCTTGCCGGAGGATATTCCGAAGGCCGTGCGGGAAAGAAAGGCTGTCGAGGCCAATCTCGCGCTGTTCGATGACGGATTGATTATCCTCGAAGACATACTCGATTGGGTCCTCCAATGTGATGATATGCTTTTTGCTGTTGGCATTGATGTGTTCGACCATCGCGGCCAATGTCGTGCTCTTTCCGCAGCCCGTGGAACCAGCGACCAGGACAATGCCGCGCGGCGATTCGGCAAGTTTCCTGACGATGGGCAACAAGCCAAGAGCTTCGAAGCTTGGAACCTGCGTTTTGACATAGCGCATCGCTAAGCAAAACTGGCCCTTTTGTTGAAAAAGGTTCGTTCGGAAACGGCCAACTCCCGGAATGTAATACGAGAAATCTACCTCCCGTTCTTCTTCCAACCTCTTCCGGGCGTGTTTGGGAACGATTTTCTCGACGATATCATTCATCCAGCTTTCGGTTGGAGTGGGCGCTTCGATGGCCACCAACTGGCGGTTGATGCGGAAAATGACCGGCGTTCCGATCTTAATGTGGACGTCGGAAGCGCCGCCCTCAATGGCGGTTTGCAGAATACGGTGAAACAGTTCCATGCTGCGACCGTATCGCAGCGGCGAAACTTAGGCTAGCTGAGAATAGGCCAATTGCGTAAGGCGTTCCCGCGATTGTCGCGAGAGGTTCATAAAGACCATGGAAACGTAATAGCCAGCATGCCGATTGCCCTGACAATCGACCACCACACCAGTGCAATGGACTTTCTTGCCATCCTTGGGTGATTGCAAGTCCACAGTCATTTCAGTCCAATTGGGAATCGGTTTTTCGGAGCGAAATTCGATCCCATTTTTACGGAAGCGAATCGCGTTAGCTGGCAGAGAGAGGCGGGTTTGTTGGGATTCAATCTTCAGTGGTTGAAAGATTCCCGACCTGTCAAGTTTGCTCGTGCTCATAGTAGGATGGTCTCAATCTATCACAACTTTGCTTCCCGTCAACGAATGTGCTTTATCGCGCTTTATCGCGGACAATTTCTCGTTTTGTAATTCTAACCGAGACTTTCAGTCTGCGCTACGGCTACCACTCGATCACGGCTGCACCCCAAGTCAGGCCGGCCCCGAAAACAATCAAGAGCAATAAATCGCCCTGTTGAATCCGCCCGCTTTGCACAGCTTCATCCAGCGCAATTGCCACGGAGCCGGCCGACGTATTTCCGTACTTCTCCAGATTCACGAACAGTTGTTCAGGCCGCGCTCCCAGGCGTTCGCCAACCGCGTCGATGATTCTGCGATTCGCTTGGTGCGGGATAATGCATTTTATTTTCGTGATATCGATCTCGCAGCGCCGCATGGCCTCTTGCGCAGCGGTCAACATTGCTTTGACCGCGTGCTTGAATGTTTCCTTGCCGTCCATGCGCAGATAATGCAGCCGGTTCGCGACTGATTGAGTCGTCGCGGGACATCGGCTTCCGCCTCCCGGCATGCAAAGCAACTCGGCTTTGCCTCCGTCCGCTCCCATGCAAGCCGTCAAGAGACCGTGACTGTTGGGGCGGTTTTGCAGAACGGCCGCCCCACCTCCGTCGCCAAAAAGGACGCATGTATTCCGGTCCGACCAATCGATAATCGTGGAGAGCTTTTCCGCGCCGATCACCAGCACCGTGTCGTAGGTGCGAGACATGATGAATTGCTGGCCGATCTCGAGCCCATAAATAAATCCCGAACAGGCGGCCTCGAGATCGAACGCCGCGGCGCGGCGCGCGCCAATCTTCTGCTGCACCAGGCACGCCGTCGAAGGAAAAAGCATGTCCGGCGTGATCGTCGCGACAATGATCAGGTCAATTTGATTACCCGTCACGCCCGCTTGACTCATCGCTCGCAAAGCCGCCTTCGAGGCAATATCCGACGTGAATTCATTTTCGGCCGCGATGCGGCGCTCGCGAATGCCGGTGCGCGTCGTGATCCATTCGTCCGAAGTATCGACAGTCTTTTCCAGATCAGCATTCGTCAAGATGCGTTCCGGCACGTAAGAGCCAAGCCCAACAATCGAGCAACTTCGCCCTTTGAAATCATGCTGGGCACGCGGATTCTTAAACTTGATTGGTTTGACGGCGGTTGTCGGGCTCATGCGGCAGTTGGAATTGGAACGGACAACTTGGCAGCAGAAACCCGCTCGTTCGCGCGCGCGATCTCGTCGCGAATTACTTGGTTGATTTGGTTTTGAATAGCTTCGGTGCTCAGACGAATCGCATTCATGATGGCCCGCTCGCGCGCCGAACCGTGAGCTTTCATAACATTTCCATTCAGGCCCAAAAGGGGCGCACCCCCATAAGCGTCGGGATCCATCCTGCGTTTGATGGTGCGCAGGGCGTTCTTCGCCAGCAGTGCGCCGAGCATCCGTATCGGATTCTTGGTCAACTCGGTTTGCAGCCAGCCGGCCAAACCTTTGGCAAAACTTTCGATGGTTTTCAGCACAATGTTGCCCACAAACCCATCGCACACCACGACATCCACACGGTTATGGAACAAATCATGCCCTTCGACATTTCCGATGAAGTTTAGATCGGCCTGTCTGCAAAGCTTGAACGCCTCTTGCGTTAGTTCGTTTCCCTTGTTCTCTTCGGTTCCATTGCTGAGAATTCCAACGCGAGGTTTTTGGTAGCCGAGAACTTCCCGAGAGTAAACGCTGCCCATAACCGCATAATGCAGCAGGTGATGCGGGCGGCTCTCGACGTTTGCGCCGGAATCGAGAAGCACAAATTCGTTTTCTTGCGTGGGAATGACCGTGGCGATGCCGACGCGATCCACACCATCAATTTTTCGAAGCCGAATCGTCGATGCCGCTACCAGCCCGCCGGTATTTCCAGGCGAAATGAGCGCGTCAGCCTTTCCGGTCTTAAGAAGATCCATCGCCCGCAGAATCGAACAATCTTTCTTTTTTCTCAAGCCCTCGACCGGTTTATCCTCCATCGTCAAGGCTTCGGAGGCATGGACAATCCTAATCCGTTGGTCGTCGAGCCGGGCTTGCTTCAAGCCGGTTTGAATACTCGGTTCATCGCCGACTAAGTGGACTTCTGTGATCGTGGAACTTGCCTCGAGGGCGAGTTTGACGCCCTCGATTACAACCCCACAGCCGTGATCGCCACCCATCACATCGGCAACAATTCGCATAAAGCAAAAGAGCGTAGCGGAACACGGCATCCAGCTACGCTCTTAAAACAGCTTAGCCTGCGACTTCGACATTAATCACCTGGCGTCCGTTGTAGTAACCGCATGCCGGACAAACGCGGTGCGGAACATAAGGAGCGGCGCATTGGGGGCAAGTGCTCAACTGCGGCAGCCGTAAAACACTATTGTAAGCGCGGCGCATGCGTTGCCGGCTTCTCGATGGTTTGCGCTTCGGTACACCCATAAAATCACTTTCAGAGCTTCAATTTGTTTAACTCAGCCCAAGCAGACGAAACTTCGCCCGTTTCACTGGCCCCACTCGCTGGTTGGCTGTGTTTGAGCGGCGCCTTCGGCAGCCCGCTACATTCCGGTTCACACAACGGATGTTGTGGAAACGAGAGCAAAATATCTTCCCGCATAAAGGGAGTCAAGTCCACGCAGTCGTTCCCCACCGGGACTTTCTCTTCACCATCCAAAGGCAAATCACATGTCCAATCGTTGATTTCCAAAGTCTTCTGGAACGATTTCAAGCAACGGACGCACTCACAATTCAGTGTAAGCCTCAATGTGCCCCGGACGAGCACGCGGTTGCTCAGGCGTTCAACCGATAACTCATAGTGGATCGGTTGTGATACCTGAATAAGCTCATCCATCTCGCCGAGTTCCAGGTCCCGGGCAGACACTTCGCCCTTCAAATGAAGGACCTTTTTTTCCAGATGCCGGAGATTAAAACCAATTTGCATAAGCCTGCCGAGTCAAAGTTTAACGACTGCCTGTTGTGCGTAGCGCAGACTGGCGTGCGTGCGAGCGCGACTGTCTTCGTCGTAGCGCAGACTTTCAGTCTGCTGTATCGCCGATTTGCAATCGGGATGCCGTTCGCATCTTCCAGAACGCTCGAACTGGCGGGCGATCCGCAGAATACAATTAATACAATTCTGCGATAACAGCAGACTGAAAGTCTGCGCTACGGACAAAAGATACGTTAACGACGTAATTTAGCAAATTTCGCGGCCAAAGCGACTTTTACTTCGGCGGGCACAAATGAAGTCACATCACCCCCCAATCGAGCAATCTCCTTAACGATGCGCGAACTGATGAAGGTATAAGTGTCCTTTGGCATCATGAAAATCGTTTCCACGCGTTCGTTCAGCTTGCGGTTCATCAACGCCAGTTGGAACTCAAACTCGAAATCCGACACGGCGCGCAACCCGCGAATGATAGCATCGCCGTTGCACTTTTCCACATAGCGAACCAGCAAGCCGGTGAAGACATCGGCCTCCACGTTGGGCAAGTGCTGGATTGATCGAGTCACCAACGCTTTCCTTTCGGCCAGTGTGAACAAGGGTTGTTTGCTTTCGTTCTTCGCGACGGCTACCAACACGCGGTCGAATAGCTTGGCCGCCCGCTGAATGACATCCAAATGTCCGTTCGTGATCGGATCAAAGCTGCCAGGATAAATGGCTGTCCGCGCGGTCTTGTTGCCTGGCGGGCCCTGCATTACTAAGCCTGAGTAGGTTGAGGCGCCGATGCCGCAGGAACGGCTGACACCGAATTTGATTCCGCAGGACGCGGCGCCGAAGTCTTCCAGGGAACTTCATAGATTGTCACGGGATGGCGAATCCCTTTCACCGTCGCTGGCACGAGTTTTTGGCAAGTAGCAGCTAACTCGGGCGCGTCTCGTTGCGGCACCAGGTGCGTCGCTTCGCTGATATAGATTCGAGCGCGACCTGATAATCCTTCCAAGCGGCTCGCCAAGTTCACCTCGCGCCCAAACACCGTATAGTTCAGAATGTGCGCGTTCGACCCCATCAAGCCCACGGTCATTTCACCCGTGTTGATCCCGGTTCCAACGGTAAGCAATGGCAGCAGCGCCAAAGGCGGCTGGCCCGCGGCGACTCGATTGGCATTTTCCTGTTCGCGCCGTTTGTTTTCACGGAAGCGTTCCTGGTTAAGCGCGTAAATGATTTGTTGGGCTTCAACCGCGGCGCGCACGCAGCAAAGCGCGTGACGGTCATTTCGTAAGGGGGCGCCCCAGAAAGCCATCACACAATCGCCAATATACTTATCGAGGGTGCCGCCGTGTTTCTTGACCGTGTCGGCCATGGCGCCAAGGTAAAGGTTAATCGTATTGAGCGCCTCACTGGCTTGCTCATTCAAATAAGCTTGCGCCTCTTTATCGGCAAGGTTCCGCACGCGGACATATTCCTCAGCATTGGCCTGACTCACATCCGTGAATTCTGTGAACCCGCGAACGTCGGCGAAGAAGACCGTCAAGTGCCGCCGCGCTCCGCCCAACGACACTTGCTCCGCGTCCAACAATTCGTTGACTACCTCTGGCGATACGATCTTGGCAAAGACTGCTTTAATGCGCCGGCGTTCGTGCTGCTCAAAGACCAATCGATAGGTTGTTAGCGACACGTAAGGCATGAATAAGCCTCCAGCCACAGGCAAAAAGAGCGGCAACCAATACCGGCTTTCGACATAAAGCGCGGCCCCTAAAACCAGATAGACGAACGCAACCACACAGACCCAAAACGCAGCCCAGAGAACCCGCAGCCGCCACGTCAGCGCCGCTGAAATAAGGCCCAGCGCAACGATCAACAATAAATCGATGATCACTGAACTCCGAGTGACAAATCGTCCGGTGATGACAGAGTTGGCGACATTCCAACACTTGCTGACGAGAACGGTTTCCTTCTGCAGCGGCGTGGCCCCTTGATCCGAAATATTGCCCCCCGTCCCGATCGAGCCAATGACGACGAGCTTCCCGCGAAATTGATCTGCAAAATCGCTCTGCCCCTGATCCCTGAATTCACTTTGCCGGATCAACGACACAATATTGGTCGCAGTGAGAATCTGAACATCCGTGTGCTTGATACTCCAATCGACGTGAAAGAACCCGTTTCGATCGATGGGAATTGTGCGCTCAAGACCATTCGCTCCGCGCAAAACAATGCGATCCGGCAGGATGGTCGGCTGTTCGAGATCGAGTTTCAGCTCCTTTGCGGCCATCACAATTCCCAACTGCCAAATGCGCATGTCAGTATAGGGCTTAGTGTCGGCGGAGTTTTTAACAACTTCCGAACCGTCCGGGTTCACGATCAAATCGCCATCCTGATCGAACTTCAATGACCCCCTGTCATCTAAAGGCGCCACATCCGGCGCCTCTCCGTCAGTCCTCGGAAAGGTGATTTGTTTGCGCTCGGTGCGAGCTTGCGACAAATCCCAATTCAGAGAACGCGTTCGTGATCGGATGGCCGGATGCCAAAGCCTGAACTCCGTAAACGCCTTGGCCCGCCGCAAAACGCCGTCGGAATCTTTTTTGGTATAAACATTTCCCAAAGCTATCGCATTTGTTCGGAAAAATTCAGCGGGCAGGACGCCTCCTTTGCTGCCGGCCGCGAGAACAACATTGCTAGCTCTCTTCAATTGCGCGGCAAAGAATTCGTCGGAGGCAATTAATCGAGAGTCCGAAAGCTGAACGTTCGCTTGCGGGTCTAACTGATCGAAGAGAATGTCGAAGGCTACAACCGTTGCCCCTTGAGCACTTAATTCCTTAACCAGATGGCCGTACAGATGCCGCGGCCAAGGAAACTGATAACGGGAACCAAACGAGCCGTCGTTCATCGCGCGAATATCAGCATCATCGATGAAAACGGCCGCAAGATTTGTCGCAGCCGGCTGATGAAAGCTAAGGGCAAACTTAACGCGTGCATCATAAGTCATCCATTCGAGGCGCTCGATCAGATCAAAGGAACTTTGGCCCTGTTCCGGCTCGGGAAAGAGTCGGGGTAACAACTGCAACAAACAAACGAGGCCCAGAACCGATCCGGTAATAAGTGCAGGGATTAGCTTCGTGGACTTGAGGCGCACGTCGCGCCGACTAAAACAAAAAACCCAGAGCAACGCAAGGTCACTCTGGGTTGAAAGCTAAAGCACGCTAGGCTACTGGACCGTGGCCGTGGCGCCCACCTCAGCGCCAGTCCCTGGTGAAATAACTAGCACGGGCTCGGGGACGATTGTAATTGGTGCACCGAAGGCATCCCCGGGGTCGACCGGAGGAGGTACCGCTGGCGGACTAACAGGCCCTCCCGGAGCCAAAGTACTTGTCTGCACGACTTGCGGAACGGCACCAGGTGTTTCTGGAGTCGCTGGCGGAATGAAAGTCTGGCCTTCATTGACAACTTGCGTCACCATCTGCCGGGTGCTTGGGTTTGTATAGGCAACCATCAATGACCCGGTAATAACGTGATGCACACCGTCCGCGCTAATCTGGTATTCTGTTCCACGGATGGCGCAAACTGTGTGAGGTGTCTTGACTTCGTACCTTGAAGCAGCCGCCATCTTTTTCACGTTTCCCAGAATTGTTCCGGTCTTCAGATCAAGATCAGTTACGATCACGACATCCACGCCGGTCCGGTCCAAGGTCAATGTGTCAAGTTCAAGAGATGTGTCTGACGTGACGCGGACAACGGGACCATTTTCACCCAAGAATAGGTCAATTTGAGAACCGACGCCAGCGCGCACCGCTGAGCCCGATCCCAAAACCTTTCCAACTCTCAGTGGTTTCCACGCTCCGCCTTGCTCGCTAAATTCCGCTGTGCCCCTTACCGTGCGCACCACGGCTTTCCCTTCCACGGGCGCTGCCTGGGCCGAAGAGACAAACAACATCGCCGCCAGTCCAACACCACAAACCATCCACTGCGAAAAGCTTCCAACTGGTTTCATAGATTGTACTCCTGTGTTAATTCGTCATCGAATATGGCGACAGTCTAGAAATCCGAAACTAAATGTCAATTGGATAATTGCTTGATTCTTACCTTTTTGCAATCGGAGCGAGGCCGGTAGGACAGGCGTCCCGCCTGTCCTCGGTGCATTCAACCGCATAGACAGGCGGGACGCCTGTCCTGCCCGCCTAGTTCCGATTCGAGTTTTCACTTTTCTTTCACCAAGGCACCGATACCCTTCGGCCTCTCGACTGACTAGACCAGATAGATACTGACATGGGCCTAAAGCTATTCAACACATTGACTCGCTCCGTCGAAGAGTTTGTGCCGCGTGATCCGCAGGGTAAAAAAGCAGGAATGTACTGCTGCGGTCCGACGATCCACAATTTTGCGCACATCGGCAACTTTCGAACGTTTGTTTTTGCCGATTTGCTCCGGCGGTATCTCGAGTTCAAAGGGTATGAGGTTCAACACGTCATGAACATTACCGACGTGGAGGACAAGATTATCGCCGGAGTTCGCGGCTCCGGATTGGCTTTGCCCGAGTTTACCCACCGTTACGAGACGGCTTTCTTTGAGGATTTTGCCGCGCTCGGTTGTTTGTCCCCACACCAAACGCCGCATGCCACCGAGCATATTCCGCAGATCATTGCCCTGACTGAAAAGCTGGTGGCGCAAGGTTTCGCTTATCAAACCGCCGATGGCTCGGTCTATTTTAGTATCCAAGCCTACCGAGACCGCGGCCGTCACTATGGCCAACTGCTCAACCTCAATTTCGAGGCGATGCGCGTTGGCGAACGAGTCAGCGCGGATGAATACGACAAAGAATCGGTGGCTGATTTTGCCCTCTGGAAAGCGCGCGTTCCTGAAGATGGCTCGGTTTATTGGCCGAGCCCGTGGGGCGAAGGGCGGCCAGGCTGGCATATCGAGTGCAGCGCGATGAGCATGAAATTGCTTGGGCCCAGCTTCGATCTGCATCTGGGAGGGGAAGACCTGATCTTTCCCCATCACGAGGACGAAATTGCCCAAAGCGAAGGCGCTGGCCTGCAACAGCCGGGCGAACGCTTCGTGAAGTACTGGCTGCACGTTGCCCATCTTCTGGTGGAAGGCAACAAGATGAGCAAATCGTTGGGCAACTTCTTTACGCTCCGCGATTTGCTGGCCAAAGGCTTTTCGGGGCGAGAGATACGATACGTCCTGATCTCTGCGGCTTATCGTTCGTCGTTCAATTTCACTCTTGAGAACCTCACGGGCGCGCGGACAGCGCTGGCTCGCTTGGACGAGTGCCTGTCAAAATTGCGTGTTCTCGCTGCCTACAAAACAAGCGAGGCCGATTCCCGGCTCTTGGCCGAGTTCAGCGCCGCAATGGATGACGACCTGAATGTGTCCGGCGCTTGGGGCTGCATTTTCAATTGGGTTCGCGAAACGAACAAGTTGCTAGCCGCAAATCAAGTCTCGGCGTTGCAGGCCGCAGCGGGTCTGGCGGCCTGGCAGCGCATCGAAAATGTCCTGGGCATCTCGGAACGAGCGAAAACGGAAGTCCCGACCGAGTTCCTCACCTTGCTCGAACAGCGCCAAGCTGCCCGCAAAGCGAAGGACTATAAACGAGCCGATGCCATTCGCCAAGAATTGAAAGCCGCCGGCTGGGTCATCGAGGATACCCCGCAGGGACCACGACTGAAACGCATTTGAACGTCGATGCCATAGCGCGGACTGTTCAATCTATGAGAGTCGACTAGCGTGGGGACGTTCAGGGGATGTTCCGATCAGCCGTTAAATCCCCTTGAGCCAGACGCAAACGCGAGCTAGATTCTGGACCGATGTTTTGCACTCTATGATGACGACCTTAGTCCAATTGCGGGCGTGTGGGAACAAAGTACGTCTCGCTAGCTATAGTTGGATGATCTTGATTTTGGCAGCTCTTTATTGTCCCGCCGCTTTGCAAGCGACCGCTCAGCCTCTTGTCTGGGACGCTATCTCCAAGGAATACGCCGCCAAACTTGGCGAGACGAATATCTATTTCACTTTCACTGCAACAAATCTTTCCTCGGAGGAGGTCCTGATTAGGGCGGTGCGAGGCTCCTGCGGTTGCACGATTCCAAAGCTGCCCGCGCTCCCATGGCGCATTGGCCCGGGCGCTAGTGGGCAGATGGAAGTGCTTGTGGACATCCGAGGCAAGCGAGGAAATTTGAGCAAGGTGGTTTCCGTCGATTCTTCAGCGGGCTTAAGCCTGCTCGCGGTCAATGTCAAAATTCCTGAAAATCGAGAACTCAATTTGCAGTTGGCCAAAGCGGACCGACAGGCTGTCTTCAAGAATGAATGCGCCACCTGCCATGTTTATCCGACCTTCGGCAAGACGGGAGAAGCGCTTTATACCGCGGCGTGCGGTATTTGCCACGAATCAGATCACCGCGCCTCGATGGTCCCCGATTTCAAAGCACTCCTGAAACCTACGGACGCGAATTATTGGGAGACTTGGGTGCGGAAAGGCAAAGAAGGAAGTTTGATGCCTGCCTTCGCCAGGAGCGAGGGTGGCCCTCTCGACGACGCTCAAATCAAGTCTCTGGTGGAATACTTGACGAAGCACGTTTCTAAAGAACTGCTCGACCTCGGCAATCCGTTCGCGGGTCCGTAATCGATCTGCGACTTCGCATTGCAATTCAACGCCGCTCCCCCCATGACTCTGAAGGTAGGGCGGCGTTGCTGCGCCGCCTTGTCAACCCTACGATGAAAGGCGGCGCGGCAACGCCGCTCTACCGGTCAAGTGGTTCATGGTCCCAATGCGTGTAAAAACAAATGGCAACTCTCTCGTCTCGTCGGAGCGCGGACAGCCTTGTCCGCGCGATTCGAGCAAACTACCAGGGATACGCGGACAATGCTGTCCGCGCTCCATACGGGGCCTGAACTCAATGGACGGGCGCAACTGAGTATTTATGGCTGAGGGTATGAAAGGGTTCTTTATCACATTCGAAGGCACGGAAGGAGGGGGCAAGAGCACTCAGATTAATCTGTTAGCGGAACGGCTCCGCGGATTGGGCCGGACCGTCAAAGTGTTGCGGGAACCCGGCGGCACGCCGATCGGCGAAGAAATCCGTCATACCCTGAAACATAGCGCGCAAAATCAGGCGATGACCCCGGAGGCCGAACTACTGTTAATGAACGCCAGCCGCGCCCAGTTGGTGCGTGAGGTAATTCGCCCGGCCCTTTCCACGGGTGAAGTGGTGTTGTGCGATCGGTTTTACGACTCGACGGTCGCTTATCAAGGCTATGGCCGAGGATTGGACCTGACGCTCGTGCGCGCTGTGATCGACTTTGCGATTGGCGAAACCCGCCCAGACCTCACACTGCTGCTCACCGTTCCTGTGAACATCAGCGAACACCGGCGTCTCACCCGAACCGCGGGTGTCTCCACTCAACGCGATCGTTTCGAGGAATTGGATCGCAGCTTTTTCCTGCGTGTTGAAGAAGGCTATCGAGCCATTGCCGAAGCGGAACCGCGTCGCGTAATCGTCATCGACGCGACGGCGACGGTCGAAGCGGTGTGCGAAGCGGTTTGGAAATGCGTTTCAGCGCGATTGCCTCGTGATGCCAAATAGATCGAATGGTGTGATTAAAACTGTGGGTCAGGGAGCGCAGCGTTTGCGCGGCAGCAACGTTCGCAGAGCCGAAACGTTCCGAAGAGTTTCGAGCCGTCCGCCAATTTCACGTTTCTGCAGCGTAAACGCTGCGCTCCCTGGCCCCAAATGGCCAAAAGTTTGATCGCATTTGATCGCACCCCATCATTGACAACGCCCCTGATTTAGTTACCGTTGCACGCTCTCAAATCTAGAACATATGCCGAATACAAAGTCCGCCGAACGCCGCATGCGGAGCAGCGCCCGCAAGCAAGGCCTCAATCATTCCGTTAAGTCTCGCTTGAAAACGCTGGAAAAAAACTTTCTCTCGCTGGTCACGGCCGGGAAAAAGGATGATGCCGCTGCCGCGTTGCGCACAGTGAATTCCGCTTTCGACAAGGCGGCTAAGCGAGGCATCGTTCCCAGAGCAACGGCCAGCCGCAAGAAATCGCGATTATCGTTGCGAATGCATGGTTTGAAGTAAGACGCTGCCGCCAGTCTCGATCCCGCTTTAGTTCGTCGAAGGAGCATCGGTTGGCCGGTGGATGGCGCGGAATAAACGCGCTCATGAAAAACAACGAAACCGGCGGATTGCTTCCCCCCATTCCCGAAATGGAACGCGCCCTTAGCGCCAAGGACAGCACCTGCGACGGAGCGTTCTTTGTCGCAGTGAAAACGACCGGCATCTTCTGCCGTCCATCATGCTCCTCCCGGCCCAAGCGCGAAAACGTAGAGTTCTTCGGCTCGGCCAACGAGTGTCTGAACGCGGGCTATCGCCCATGCAAGCGCTGCCATCCGACGGCATCTGGCGGTTTCGCTTCGCACAGTCGTTTGCGCGAAGCCTTTGCACACGCCTTTGACGCCGCGCCGCGGCAAAGCCGGTTAGGGGCCAAACGCATCGTCACAGCACTGTTGGAAAGTCCGCTGGGACCATTGCTGGCTGCAGCGGACGACGATGGTCTTCGTGTTCTCGATTTCACCGATCAAGAGCCGGTGGAGCAGAAATCGGAAAACCTGCGCCGCCAATTCGACCCCCCGATGGTGTTCGGCGAGCATGAGGTCATCGCACAGCTTCGACACGAGTTGGGAGAATACTTTTCGGCAAAGCGCTGGGATTTCAGGGTGCGATTGGCTCCGCGCGGAACTCCCTTCCAGGAGAAGGTTTGGCAGGAACTGCGCCGCATTCCGCACGGTGAAACCATTTCCTACGCAGAACTCGCGCAACGGACCGGCCGACCAACCGCACAGCGCGCTGTGGCCTCCGCGAATCGCTTGAATCGCATTTGCATCCTGATCCCCTGCCATCGGGTCATCGGCAAGGATGGCAGCTTGACCGGTTATGGTGGCGGCTTATGGCGCAAGCGACTGCTCTTGGAACTGGAAGGATCAGGACATTTACCCCGTTCCCATTCGCAGCTAAATCTTCTAAATGCCACAACCGAACGAAATGCAAACTAACGTAAAAACGCGCGGCCTTCTGGCATTCGTCAATGTCCTATGCGCTCCAGCGTGAGTTCGTTTGTGTGCGGCTCGTTCAGATGAAGGGGGTCGATCTCCGCACATTCCAGTTTGATTGGGACCTCACTTGGCACACGTTTTTTCTGAACGCTGATGGGACGATTTACGGCCGCTATGGAACTCGCGCTGGCGTTCGCAACAATCAGCTAACTCACATTTCGCTCGCCTCCTTCAAGAAAGCGCTCCAGCGCGCGCTTGAATTGCCCAGGTCCTATCCCGCAATCAAGGCCACGCTTGGTGGCAAACGCGGTCCTGAACCCGAATATCAATTTGCTGAAGCCGCGCCCGATCTGCTGAAGCATGCTGGTCCAACGACCGTCAACAACTGCATTCACTGCCACATGGCCGGCGAAAGTTTCGCTCAAGGCCAAGAAAGCTCAAGGCAAACTCACCGCGTCGGACATCTGGGCCTTTCCATTGCCCGACAACATTGGCTTGCGCATGGACAAAGACGATGACCTTCGCGTGCGAACGGTGATGCCGGACTCCCCTGCTGCACGGACTGGCTTCGCGGCCGGCGACGAGCTGAAGACTTTGAACGGCCAACCGCTTGTTTCACAAGCCGACATCCAATGGGTGCTTCATCATGTTCCGCAGGATAGTACGCTGGTATTTAGGTTCGAGCGCGGGGGACAACTATTCGAAAAATCCCTGCGCGTGACCGGCAATTGGAAACAGCGCGACAAAAGCTGGAGCGATACCGCCTGGGGAATTCGACCCGGTGTGCAATTCGAAATGATGCCGCAGAGCGCGCGCACGCAAGCTGGCCTGTCCGCCGGTCAAGTGGGATTGCGGGTCCGCTATGCCTTTCGCGAGGCTGCCCAGGCGGGATTGCGCATGGGCGACGTTGTCACTGCCGTCGACGGAGAAACGAACCTCAAGACAGAAGAACAATTCCTCGCTTTCATCCACCTGCGTGAACCGAAACCTAAGAGTGTTAAGTTAACCGTTCTGCGCAAAGGCGAGACAAAGGAGATCGTGTTGCCCATCGAATAGCGCTGCTACTGCCTAATCGCGCGAAAGAATTGACGGCCGTCGCGGATTCCAGAAGCTTCGATCATATGCTTTTCCCAGATTGTGTTGGTCGCGACAGGCGTCCAATTCCTCAAATCGGTTGTCGCTTCGATGACGTAACGACGGCGCGAGTCCCCTTCAACGGTGAGTTGAATGCCCTGATGTTCGAATATTCGTATACGGCGCCAGGATGCCGGCGGAGCCGATGCGTTCGCAGAAAATCATATAAGCGATCTGCTCCGTAATCGGCGAATGGGTTAGCAAAGTCAGCCCGATCGAGATTGTCCGGGTTCGTCGGCAATGCTGACGTATGGATGGCTAAGTGCAACAGAGAGATTTCAATGTTGTCACGCGAAGGCACCGGGAGTTCAGAGGGCAGTAATGACGCCACAGTTTGGCCCAACTCAACTTCGCCGCGCCCGACCATCTCCGCGAGAAGGGTAGCCGTAAACACCTTCGTTACGGAACCGATCTCGAAGAGAGAATCCTCATTGAGCGGCATCTCGCGCTCGAATGACGCGCGGCCATAACTGAAGCAGGCGCGTCCTTCGGCATTGACCAGGCCAACGATCAATCCCGGCGTATATCCGTAATCCACGCGCTCGCGAATGTTGCTCTGCACGGACACCGGGACCACGGGAGGTCCAGCGCTGAGTGTTACACTGAAAAGGAGGAGCCATTTTTTGAAACCGGAGAGAATCATTCCGAAGAGCTTCGTTCAAGCGATTGCTTGGAGCAAGCGGTTGCTCTGTTCGGTGATAGCGCGAGTGAGGCGTGGTGGCCAACGCTGCGGTCAATCGCGCGCGAAAGAACAATCCCAAATCCAAATGCAACACCGGCACCTTTCAAAGCCGGTTCAAATCCGCTCATGGCGGACGCGAACGACTCCATGCGCTCATTCACCCCAAATTGCCGAACGTGCTCGACTTAGGAAAGAGAAAAGACGCGTCCTAGGCGTGGTGGAGCAAGGCAATTTATCACTTGATTTCGCGGAGCGTTAAGACACTAATCAAGCTATGACTCGGTTGAGT
>VHDE01000059.1 GCA_016871515.1 Verrucomicrobiota bacterium | reverse complement strand
CCAAATTGCCGAACGTGCTCGACTTAGGAAAGAGAAAAGACGCGTCCTAGGCGTGGTGGAGCAAGGCAATTTATCACTTGATTTCGCGGAGCGTTAAGACACTAATCAAGCTATGACTCGGTTGAGTGGAATTCAATTCTGGTCACGGAAAATGGTTTGTTAAACATTTTTCCGGTGCTAGCAGAATGCATTTCTGAAGCGTATTGCCGGGTCTGCGAGCTCATTAACTAGACCGAGTGGCAAGTCGCAATTGCAGCGGCCCGCCAGGCAGACAGTCAAATAGATGCCATCCTATGAAAAGTGATCGAATTGATACTCACCAAAAGGCACTTCGCGTCAACATGGACCCGACCAAGTACGGAGTATTCGCTGAGATTGGCGCGGGGCAGGAAGTGGCGAGGTGGTTTTTCCGTGTCGGCGGCGCAGCGGGGACCATTGCCAAAAGTATGTCGGCTTATGACATGATCATCAGCGACGCCATCTATGGCACCAGCAAGCGTTATGTGAGCCGCCAGCGGCTTCAAACGATGCTGGAACACGAGTACGATTTGCTTCACGAGCGTTTGAAGGAGAAGCGCGGTGGCAGCACAAAGTTTTTCGTCTTTGCCGATACCGTCGCAGCAAAAAGCTTTACTCGCCCCGACGAAGGCCAAGGATGGATGGGCATTCGGTTCCAAACTCAGCCGTCGGCCCCACCGTCGGACATCATCATTCACGTTCGGATGCTCGATAAGGAAAACATCCAACAACAGGAAACTATTGGGATAATGGGCGTCAACTTGATTTACGGAGCGATTTATCTATCTCATCAACCCGAGGAATTTATCGCCTCGCTGATGGATGGTCTGACTCCGGAAAGGGTTGAGGTGGACATGATCAAATTCTCCGGGCCAGACTTCGAAAAGGTGGACAATCGCCTTATGAGTCTGCAACTCGTCCAGAAAGGATTAGCCAATGCGGCGATGTTCAACGCCGACGGGGAAGTTGTTCAGGCAGCCGAAGTTCTCTATAAGAAGCCCATCTTGGTTGAGCGAGGAAGTTTTCGCCCCGTGACCAAGACGACCTTGAATATGTTGCAATGCGCTCTGGCGCAACTAGTTCAGGAGCCACAGGTTCAAGGCGAACAGGTCGTTGTTCTCTTGGAAATGACCCTCAAGAATCTTACGGATGGCGGCGTAATCGATCACAAGGACTTCTTAGAGCGAGTCGATATTCTCTCGTCGCTGGGAAAGACGGTTTTGATTTCCAACTATGCTGAATATCATCGATTGGCAGCTTACTTTTTCCGATATACCAAGCAATTGATCGGAGTGACGATGGGCGTGCCGACGCTCAAGGAATTGTTCGAGGAAAAATATTATAATGACTTGGAAGGCGGAATCTTAGAGTCATTTGGCCGCCTCTTCAAGAATGGTCTGCGGCTTTATATTTATCCTTACATGGACCCGACATCGGGAAGCATTCTGACTGCAGGGAATCTGCGTGTGGCGTCGCATCTGCGGCATTTGTACGCCTATCTGATTGAAAATCAGTTTATCCTTGGCTTGCGCGATTACGACGAAAGGTTTCTTACCATCTTCTCTCGTGATGCGTTGGCAAAGATCAAGGCTGGCGACTCGGCTTGGGAAGAAATGGTGCCACCGCAGGTTGCTAAGGTTATTAAGGATCGAAAACTCTTGGGATGCCCGGGATAAAAAAAAGCGCAACCACGCGATAGAACAGCGCTTGACTTATGACTCGTGCGTTTGGCACTGACGCTGCTGCATCGGATCGCTCGGATGTCTCGTCTGGCAGATTTGGCACGTACTTGAGTAATCGCGGGACGCACTAGGCAGAAAATACCATGCGTTGTGGCATATGAAATTCTCAAAAGCCTGCCTGTCTTGTTGTTTAGATTGGCGAAGGATAAACACGACCAAGTTCTAATGAAAACCAAAACACCCGATATGCTGAGCCAGCTCTGCGGAACCCTGCGGCAGTTAATTGTGGCTGGACTACTCTTCATTATTCACTTTCAAGCGGTTGCACAATCATCAGCAAAGAAGGAACAGCCCGAAGAAGTCCAGACGCCGGGTTATCTGAACAAGACCGCTCCAACCGGGCTCCGCTTTGCGTCACCCCCAAAGCCACCGGTAGCATACCTGCCACCGTTGCCAATCACCTACGACCCGCAACCTGTTTTCAATTCGGATTATGCGCAGCAAGTGGGCACCGTCCCTAACGTCGCTGCTCCCAGTGCCCCTCCGCCCGTGGTGCCACCCGTAATCGGCGTTCCTTGGCCCGAGTCCGTAGCAGCTGTGCCCTCTACTAACAGGCAGATTCAAATACCAGTCACTCCGATAGAAGTCGGAGCCGTCAGCCCTCAGATGCTCGTTAGGTTCTTCCAAAACGGCAGGCCGGCGGATGTTCAGATGTTGATGAGCGATCCGGTGAACTTCCGCGTCCCTGTTCGCGAAGAGCGACGGTCCAGTTCAGCAAGTTACGAGGTCAAGTAGAGCGCGCATATCTGTATGGTCTTTAGACGCAGCGAACGTTTAGTACGCGCCCTTGTTCTAGGGATCGGATTCATTTCGCTTCTCCGCACAGTCGCTGCTGACCCTGTGATTGTTAATACGCCGAACCAGAATGCGGCGACCGAGGCAAAGACCAACCAGCTTGATCACGATTTGTCGTTCGGGAAAAGTAAAAGCGACAATGTGCAGTTCAAACAGCATCTCGATTACGAACGTCGCCAAAATGCTGCAGCTGTCCAAAAACTAGAACGAATCCCGGGTCTGCGCGCCAATTCGAATCACGTCGAGATGGCCAATATTCTTCGTGAAGTCGTCAATTCCGACACAAGCCAAAGCATCAAGCAGGACGTGACGCGAATCGCGCTCCTACAACTTGCTCAGTACACTGAGGAGAAAGGAGAGTTTGAACAGGCTCAGCAGTTTCTAGCCGAGTTCGTGCAACGATACCCAAAAGACCCTTACGTTCCAGAGCTTCTTTTACGTCAAGGATACATCTATCAAAAGATGGGCGCGTACGCCCGAACTATCTCTAAATTGCACGACGTCTTAAAGGCTTCCTTAAGCCTGGAAGCTGTCAACCTGATCTATGCGCGGCGAGTGGCGCTGACGGCTAAAACCGAACTCGGCGAAACACATTACAACCACGGGAAGTACGACGAAGCGGCAGAAACCTACGAACGGCTTCTCGCGCAAGAAGAGGAAGAACTCAACTCAGTCGTCGTAAAGACGAAACTGATTCGATCACTGTCCAAGTCTCAAGCCAACCGATTTGAGGATGTCGTGCGCCACGCGGTTGACTTTCTAAATCAGCACGCGCATTCCGAGCAGCAAGCCGAGGTTCGTTACCTATTGGCAACGGCCTACAAAGGTCTTGGCCAAAAACAGGAGGCTCTCCGCCAACTCCTCCTCTTACTCGAGGCCACGGAAGTAGTCGGCGAGGCTAAGTGGAAAAGCTGGAAGATGTTAGCTGGGAATGAGATTGGCAACCAACTGTTCCTCGAGGGCGATTACGTAAACGCTGTTGTGGTTTATCGGGGTCTTTTGAGTTTGGACGAGACGATAAATTGGAAACTTCCCATTAATTACCAGCTTGGCTTGTGTTTTGAACGGTTACTCCAGCCGGACGAGGCGATAAAAGCATATAACGAAATCATCGGCTTGGCCCAACGAAACAATTCCAAACTCGAACCGAGCCTGCAAATGGTTGTGGATATGGCTCGATTCCGCAGTGATATTTTAACCTGGAAAAAAACAGTGGATAAGCTTGCTCCGGCGCCTGAACCAAAGGTCGCAGACAAATCTCAGTAACCAATATTGAGGCACCATGAGCTTTGCCGAGACATCGGAGCCTTTGGAAACCTTGGTCGGTGAGTTACAGGAGTATTTTAAGGTTTGCGACGATGTCCACGCTATCGTCCGACGGGAGAATCAATGCCTTAAGTCCGCTGAGCCTCAATCAATTCATCAATTCCAGCAATCACGGAAGGAGTTGCTAGCCCGGCTGACGGCTACGCAAATGAGGCTTTCCGTTTACAAGACGTCCTGGCTGCGCAGTCCTCCGGCAGTGCGCGCGAAACAGCCGGAGGTCAGCAACTTAATCCGGCAAACGTTAGACTTGATCATGAAGACTCTGGTGTTGGACCGCGAAAACGAGCAATTACTTCTTCGCCATCAGATGGTCCCGGCAAACAGGCTTCCCTCGGCCAATCGGCAAAATCCACATTTTGTAGCTCGATTGTACAAAAACAATCCCGGCTCCTAAGGCAAAGACGGCATGCGAATCGAGAAGATAATTCTGGTCGAGGACGAGGAGTTTCTCCGGAAGAATCTCGCCCATTACCTTCGCGGCCGACGCATCGATGTTGCGGCTGTTGAGACGATCGAAGAAGCGCAGAATTATCTGGCGCGGGATAACTTTGACCTTATGTTCCTTGATCTCCGGCTGCCGGATGGAGACGGCACCGAATTCTTGAAGGAGCTAAATCTTCGGCCGAGCAAACCGCTGATTATTATCATGAGCGGTTTTGGGTCTGTGGAATCCGCGGTTGAATGCATGCGCTGCGGAGCTTTCGACTACCTGATAAAGCCGTTCTCCAACGACCAGATCGAAGTGGCTCTCAAGAAGGCCGAAAAGTTTACTCAAATCCTTAAGGTAAATCAGTACTTTAGCCTTCACGAAGATCAGGAAACACAACGCGAGTTGCTTGGGAAAAGCCGAACGGTCGACCGATTGCGCCAACTCATTCGCAAGATCGCTCAGACGCAGGCCACTGTTCTAATTCAAGGCGAAAGCGGAACTGGCAAGGAGCTGGTCGCCCGCGCTCTGCATCGGCTTAGTCCGCGTTCTGGTGCGCCGTTTATCAAAGTCAACTGCGCAGCATTGCCTGAAAATCTGGTCGAAAGCGAACTTTTTGGCCATGAAAAGGGGGCTTTCACAGGTGCACTGAACAAGCGCGAGGGGCGATTCGAGCTCGCACACGGCGGAACCATTCTCCTCGACGAGATCAGTGAAATATCACTCGCCATGCAGGCCAAGCTGCTCCGCGTGCTGCAGGAACGCGAGTTTGAACGAGTCGGAGGAAGTCGCACCATTAAGATCGACGTGCGAGTCATTGCGACGACCAACCGCAAACTCGAAGAAAGCGTTGAGCGCAACGAATTTCGGCAAGACTTGTTCTTTCGCCTCAACGTCGTGCCGATCCATGTCGCCCCACTCCGTGAACGGGCTGAAGATATTTTGTATTTGGCGGAGAATTTCGCCCAACGCTTTGTCCGCAAGCATGGAGTCGCAGTCCGAGGGCTCTCAGCAGACGCCGAACGAGCGCTCTTAGCGCACAAGTGGCCCGGTAACATTCGAGAGCTTCAGAATGTGGTTGAACGAGCTGTGATCCTCTGCGAGCCCGACCAACCGATTGAACCCGACCACCTCAGCCTCGAGCCTGCCGCAACTCGAGTTAGCAATCTTCAAGCAGCGAACGCCACAACGGCCGGACCGTCTCCCAATCGTCCGTTTGTGACCCTCTACCAACTTGAGAAGCAACACATCCTCGCTGCTCTCGAACTGTGTCAGCAAAACCGCACTCAAGCTGCCAAGTTGCTCGATATCAATATCCGCACGCTTCGAAATAAATTGAACGAATACAAAAGCCCGCTCGGAGAGGACGCATCTCTCGCGAGCGAGGAGTTACCGGCTGCCGAATCTGCCCAGGACTTTCAACCCGAGCGGGAAATATTTGTAAGGAAGTCGGCTTAAGACGGCTTCGCTGGGGAGACGTTATCCACTGTAAGCGCTTCATATCGTAGAACGATCCCAACAGAGCCGTTGTGTCTGGCTTGCATCCTGCTTCGCACTTCGCAAAGAAAGTTCGAACGACTTTGATACATGGCAGATCTGTCTCTATCGGGCCTCGCGTCCGGCTTCGACTGGAAATCGGTTGTTGATCAGTTGACTGATCTCGAACGGGCGCCGCAACGGCGGCTCCTCAACGAACAGTCCACCCTCAATAAACGGAAGGACGCCGTCTCGAGCTTGGTCACGGAGCTCGATAATCTTAAGTCCAGAGCGGCAAAACTCGCCGAAACAACCGTCTTTAGTAAGCGCATTGCAACATCAAGCGACGAAAAAATCGCGAAGATTACGACTACGGACAAAACCCCAACAGGGAGCTATCAATTCGAATTCACGCAACTTGCGAGCGCTTCCACCCAAAAAGGCGCTACAGACGTAGGCCAAAATCTCTATACATCGAATGTGACAGATAGATCGGGCACCGGTCCCACCATGAGCGCTGCCAATTTCAGCACTAAGGTGACTCAAGGGACTTTCACGGTAAATGGCCAGCAAGTCAGCCTTCTAACAACAGACACGTTGCAGGATGTCTTCGCCAAGATTGCGACAGCGACATCCAATGCAGTCACCTCCAGCTACGACGCGACGACGGACAAGATCACCTTAACTAGCGCCAGCAACATCACACTGGGAAGCACAGCCGACACGACCAATTTCCTGCAGGTAGCGAGGCTTGGTTCTGGTGGTGCAACAGTGACAAGCAGCCTTGAGGTTGGCCGACTCGATCTCTCCAGCACTCTGGCGTCGAACCCATTCAAAGGCGCAACCCTCGCCAACGGAGGGACAGGCAGCTTCAAAATCAATGGCGTGGAAATCAGCTACGCTTCCACGGATTCGGTCGTAACCGTCCTGCAACGGATCACGGATTCAACAGCAGGCGTGGATGCGAGTTATGATTCGTTAAACGACCAGATCGTACTAAGCAACAGACAGGCGGGAAACATTAGCATCGCCCTGGAAGACGTTGGCGCCAATAATTTCCTCGCCTCCGCAAAACTAACAACCGCAGCCGGCGGCACTCTAAACTCCGGTCTAAACGTAAAATTTAAGATTAATGGCGGCAGCGAGATTACCGGTCTTGGCAATTCGGTTTCTGAAATCTACCACGGGATTACGGGCATGACCGTCAATGCGCTCCAGGATGATACGGTCACGTTAACAATCGCCAAAGATACGGCTGATATAAAGAAACAGATTACTGAGTTCGTTGATCAGTACAACAAAATCCAAAGCCTGATCGACACCCGGACCGCAAGTTCTACCGATGCGAATGGCAAAATAACGATCGGAATACTTGCCAATGATCGAAACGTGAGCGAAGCAAGCTCACTATTGCGAAGCAAAACGGTCGCAGACGTTACCGGTGTCACCGGGACATTAAAGCGCCTCGAGAACCTGGGTTACAAAGCGAACGGATTCGACAATCAGTTGACACTGGCGAGCTCGACCGACCTTGATAATGCTCTCGCGAATACTCCCGGCCAAGTCCAAGAGCTTTTCACCGATTCGACTAATGGCATCGCTACTAGGCTTAACTCCTATCTGGAGAATATCGTCGGAACCGACGGCAGCTTAATCAGCCACCGCGACACCTACGCCACGCGAGCTTCACAAATCGACACACAAATAGCTGAAATGGAGAAACAGGTCCAAAGCACACGGGAGCGTCTTCGGGACAGCTTTCTGGCCATGGAGAAAGCGCAAGGGCGGCTTAATCAACAGTTGCAATTTCTAAATCAGCGTTTCCCGGCAAAATAACATGAAAAACAAGCGCCTTTTTCGTCATCCTCAATCGATCCAAGGCCAAAAGGCAGGTTACAGCCAAACGGTCCAAAAATTGATCCTCAGTTTTCTGGCTTTGGCGTCCTATGCATTGCTCACCGGCTGTTCAGGCGTGCGCAATCCGTTATTCCCAGCTATTTCGGGGCCCTTTCATGAGCCAGGAAATTTCTACGTGGCCGGTCCGCGACTGCCAGAGACAATTCGTCGCGTGGCTATGCTGCCAGTAACCGCGCCGCAAAATGACCTCACCACAAGGTCGGGCATCGAAACGTTGCTACCGGTTCTTTATGGCGAGTTAACCAAGGCGCGCTTGTTCGAGGTCTTTTTGATTTCTCCAGAAAAGCTCGATGAATGGACGGGTAAACCATCGTGGGACCGCGACGAGATTTTGCCTGCGGATTTGTTGGTCAAAATTCGAGAGCAAACTGGTTGCGATGCCGTCCTATTCAGCCAGCTTAGCTATTATCGGGCGTATCCGCCTCTGGCTGTAGGCTGGCGACTGTTGCTGGTCAAAGCGGAGGGTGGTGATCCTCTCTGGTCTGTGGACGAGATTTTTGACGCAGGAGAACCGCGCGTAATGAATAGCGCCAAGCGCTTTACCCTGGAGAATGAACGGATCAACTCCGAAGTCTCCAAGGAGACAGGCACAGGTCACAGCTTACTCTTTCAAACTCGCGTGCAAGGATGGGAGGCACATAACTCGCCAACGCACTTCGCCAAATACGCAGCCAACGCAGCCATTCGAACATTAACAGCCAAGTGAGGGAAACGGCCATTCAGTGCCATTCAGTAATTTGTCCTAAACTTTTGCTTCAATGTGCCGAATATTACTGATAAATTGTAAAGTAATTTCGGATTTAGCGGTAAAAGAAGTAGCGAAATTGACGAAATGTTAGGACAAATCAACGATATATGGCAAGATAGCTCCAAAGGAAGCAACGAAGTCTCTTGCGAGAGAGGTGAGTGATGAGTGACATAAATCTAAATGCGTTGAGCCGGTCCCCGGGGATTGAAAAAACGTCCAATCCTGTTGCGCCTCATAAGAATGGCTCAGCAAAGACAGCTTCGCTTGGGGCCGATTCCATACAATTCTCCCAACTTCCCGACTTGTCAGCTATTGAAGAGGCCGTCGAGACTGAATTTGCCGTTCTACGCTCTAATCTGGAGGAAGAAGCAGCATCTCCTGCATATCCACCGTTGGAAATGATCGACCGCCTGTCGGCCATGCTGGCAATCAGCTTTGGCCCCAATGGAAAGAATTCTTTGGAGTAAACCCGGAAATCAAAAGAAGCCGTCCAACGGTCATATTTCTCTAGATGTATAGGCCGAACAAGTATCAAGCGTACCAAAGTGGCGCTGTCTTCACAGCGTCTCCCGCCCAGTTGGTTCTGATGCTTTTTGACGGCGCCATCAAATTCATCAACATCGGCCTCGAAGGCTTCAAACTTCAGGATCCCCTCGATTTTAACCTCACGATTCATCAGAACGTTCAGAAAGCCCAAGCTATTATTCGCGAACTGCGAGCTTGTCTCGATGCGGATAAAGGTCCTGAATTTGCGGATAAAATGACCGCTCTTTACAATTACTTTGACCGTCGATTACAAGAGGGCAACCTGAAGAAAGTTCCTGAACCGCTCGAAGAAGTGAACCGGCACTTGCAGGTCCTTCGTGATTCTTGGAAGGAGATGATGCAAAACCAGAATCTCGTCAACAGCCCAAGCACTCGACCGTCCGAAAGCGCCGGCCAATGGTCGGCAACTGGTTGACGCTCGCCTCAATGCAATCAAGCAGCAGCAGCGGGTCTGCCACTGAGATTCTCAATCGTCTCCTCGGCGAATGGCGGACTTTAACATTGGCCGAAACGACAGCGATCCATTCCAGTGACTGGGAAGGCCTGGAAAAGCTTCACGGCCGGAAACTTGTCCTCCAACGTTTGATTGAGGATTCCGAAACCAAATTCCTCAACGACCAAAGTGTCTCGGTCGAAAAACGATCCAGCGAAAAACAAAGGCTTCGTCAACTCGCCGCGGAATTGCTGACTTTGGAAGAAAAGAACCGGGCTATCCTCGCGGAACAAATGTCGCATGCGGACAAGCAACTTAAGCTTTCGAACAAAGCGATTCGAAGCCTCCGGCACGTTCAGCAAGCTTACGGCGCAGCGGACCGATCCTTTTGGCAAGCCTATTCCTAGATGGCATTTTTTTCTCCGTCCGTCGTGAAAAGTTGCCGGTGTCGACACTCTTCCTGCTGGCTGAAAACCACGACAAATACCGCCAGGAAATGATTCGTCAGCCGATATTTAACCTTTTGGCTCTAATAGACTTCTTTGCTGGATAGCATTGAGCTGGGACCTCTTGGTGGCATGCAGCATGCTCGGAGGCTCCCGAATGAATGTCAGTCTGTACCAAGCTGCCGCTGCCCTCGATGGCAATATTCGCTGGCAGCAGATGATTTCAGAGAACCTGGCGGCTGGCTCGGTTCCGGGTTTCAAAAAGAAAGACATCTCATTCTCCACGATTCAGGCTGGCATCCTCGGTTCCGGGACTGATTCTCTCGTTGCTCAAAATCACAAATCCTTACTGCCTTCTCCGGCCATCGGGACGAACTTTGCGCCTGGCAATCTCAGAGCAACCAATGTCAAGTCTGACGTAGCCATTGAGGGCCCTGGTTTCCTTTCCGTTCGCCTGCCAGATGGTCAGACAGCCTACACTCGCGACGGAGAATTTCGTGTTAGCCTTCAAGGGCAATTGCTGAACAAGGACGGTTACGAACTCTTGGGCGAGGGCGGCGTTCCAATCCAAGTAGAGCCCGGCCGAGGTGAACTGATTGAGATATCCGAAGCTGGCGATGTCAGCCAAGGCCTTGTCATCCGTGGCAAGCTGGCGTTGTTCGAATTCCCTGATAACGCGCAATTGAAGCGCGTTGGAAGTGGCTATTACCTTGCCAGTCCCGAGGTCCAACCGGCTGCAGCAACTCGCAGCACGTTCGCGCAGGGATTCCTCGAATCCTCCAATCTGGAACCTATGTCCGAAGTAAGTTCGCTGATGCTGGCCCTTCGACATTTCGAAGCCAATCAGAAAGTAATTCACATGCAGGACGAACGAATGGGCCGGCTCATCCAGGAACTTTCCGCAACCTCGTAATTAAGACTCGCCATGCTTAGAGCACTTTTCTCGTCGGCCACTGGGATGCAGTCTCAGCAAATGAACCTCGACGTCATCGCCAACAACCTGGCGAACGTCAATACCACCGGGTTCAAGAAAAGCAAAATCGAGTTTCAAGATCTCCTCTACCAGAACACGCGCGCTCCTGGCGCCGAACAAGGCGCTGGCAACCAACTACCGACAGGTTTGCAAGTCGGCCATGGCTCCCGCGCTGTGGCAACGTCTCGAATCTTCACCACCGGTGAACTGACACAAACGGGCGAAAGGCTCGATGTCGCGGTGGCTGGCGACGGTTTCTTTGAGATTCAAATGCCGGATGGAACACAAGCCTTTACTCGGGATGGCGCATTTAAGCTCGCCTCGGATGGCCGCGTCGTCACAAGCGATGGCTTAACCGTGAATGGATTTCAACCCGTTCCCGCCGGCACCACCGGAATAACAATAGCGAGCAACGGTGAGGTAACTTTAGATGCGCCCGGTGGACAGCAGAATTTTCGCGTGCAATTGACCCGCTTCAGCAACCCGGGCGGCTTAGAGGCTTTAGGGCGCAACCTGTTCCGCGAAACCCAGGCATCGGGTCCTCCGGAAACCGGCAATCCAGATGAACAAGGGTTCGGCCAACTCCAACAGGGTTACCTGGAAATGTCGAACGTCAAGGTCGTCGAGGAAATGGTCAACTTGATCATGGCCCAACGCGCCTATGAAGTGAATTCGAAAGCCGTGCAAGCCGCTGACGAAATGATGCAGCAAAGCAACAATATGAAACGATAGGTAGCTAGTGCGTTATGCTTAATCGAGCCTTTCTGGTTCTGCCAGTGCTCTGGTCGCTTGCGGCCAGGGCTGATGCTTTGGAACTCAAGCCTCAAGCCGAAGTTGATGTCCAAGGCATTTTCCTCGACCAAATTGTCGCCGGACAAAAAACCGAGCAGATGGCGAATATCCTTCTCGCTCCGGCGCCGGCCTGGGGCCAAACGCGCCTTCTGAAACGAGCTGAGATCACGCAGATACTAATCAAGGCCAATCCCTTGCTCGCAGCGAATAACCTCGCTGGCGCTCCTGAAGTCAAAGTAACGCGGCAATCCAGAAAACTTGCGCCAGAAGAATTGCTCCAACTCTTGACCAAAAAGTTTACGCCAAAAGGGAACAACGAAAGAGACGGGAAACTGGAGTTGCGCTTCACTCGCGAGTGGCGGCCAGTGTCAGTCCCGGTCGAGCCCATCGATCTGCGGATTGTTTTTCAGCCCAATAATGGACCGACCGCCAACTTTATGGTTCGATTCGAAATCCTATGCGGCGCGGAACTCATCACCACGTCTTCCGCTACCTTGAGCGGCCGGCTTCTTCGCAACGTGTGGATCGCACAATCAAGCATTAAGCGCGGCACTGGTCTGGACGCAGCGGACATCATAGAGGAAGAGCGCGACATTCTCACTCTTCCCCAACCTGTCTGGACGGGGCGCAGGGATGGATTTAGCCAGTTGAGCGAAAATATTCAGGCGGGAGGAATTATTTACGCCCGAGCGATTCAACAACGGCCGGTCGTCCAACGGGGCCAGCCTATTCAGGCCGTTGCCGTTGACGGTCCCTTAACCGTCAGCATCAGAGCTGAGGCTCTGGAAGATGGCGCAATTAACCAAATCATTCGCGCTCGAAATATCCGCACCCAAAAGGTCGTTCGTGGAAAGGTGATCAATGAAGACACAATTGAAGTCCTATTCTAAGACGTTACTCAGCCTAGCCGTCGTCTCAATGTTGGCCGGTTCAGCGCAAGCTGATTCGTTGTGGCGGCCCGAGATCAAGCTGTCGTTGATTGCCGACAAAAAGGCGCGCGCGGTCGGCGACACGATTACTGTCGTAGTGCAGGAAAACAGCACAGCAAGCAAGGACTCCAACACCAAGACTTCGAAGAAAACCGACCTCAACGCCAAGATCGATTCATTTTTGTTCAGCCCCGGCGCCAGCAAGTTCATGACGAAGAAGGGCGCTTTGCCAGCCTTCGCGCTCAATTCGGATAACAGCTTCGATGGCGGCGGTAAGGTCAACCAATCTGAAACCATCGGCGCGCGCTTTGGCGCCACCGTCCGGGATGTTTTGCCGAATGGCAATCTGATCGTTGAAGCAATTCGCAACACCAAATTCTCAAACGAATCCCAGACGATCATTCTCCGGGGCACAGTTCGCCCCTACGACATAACCCCGAGCAACACTGTCCTGAGCTACCACTTGGCGGATGTTTCCCTGAGCATTCGCGGCGCCGGCGCTGTAAGCAACGTGCAACGCAAAGGCTGGTTTACAAGAGCCTGGGACGCATTAACTCCATTCTAGTGACTATGATTCGCCTTAAAGAATTGCTTTTCGTTTTTGCCTTGGCGTCGAGCTTGACCTCTTATGGTGTGGTCACGAGGGTTAGGGATTTGACATACGTTTTTGGGGCACAGGACAACCAGTTGTTCGGAATTGGCCTGGTCTCAGGTTTGAATAATGACGGCGACAAGAACTTGGTGTCCACGTTGGCCGCGTTCGCTAATACATTGCAGCAATTCGGCATCAGTCTGCCGCCGCAAGCCCTCTCCTCGAAAAACGTCGCTCTCGTCCAGATCACGGCTGAAATCCCCGCCTATGCGAAACAGGGCAGCAAGATCAATGTCCTGGTAGCAGCGATGGGCGATGCCAAGTCACTTCAAGGTGGTGTCCTGATGCAAACCTACCTCTTTGGTGTGGACAAGCAGATTTACGCCATGGCCCAAGGTCCGGTCACGGTGGGCGGGTTTTCCCTTGGCAATAGTGGGGGAGGCGGAGCGAATGTCCAAAAGAATCACCCCACCACCGCCAGAATCATAAACGGCGGTGAAGTAGTCCAACCAATTCCGGTGAATATGGTGCGGAACGGTGCGATCGATCTGATCCTGCGCGAGGGCGACTTTACTACAGCAGCCCGAATGGCCGCAGCGATTAATACAAACTATTCCGGCTCCAGCTACGCGGTCGATGCAAGGACCGTTCGTGTAAAAGTTCCCGATGCCTATCAAACGCCGCAGGCCCAGGTCGAGTTTGTCGCTCAACTCCAGGCCATCGAGTTGAATCCGGACACCGCCGCTCGCATCGTCATCAATGAACGGACAGGCACAATTCTGATCACGGGACGCGTCAAGATTTCCGTTTGCGCCATTTCCCATGGAAATATTGTCGTCCGAGTTGCCGAAAGCCTGGACGTCTCCCAGCCCAGCCCGTTTTCCACACAAGGAACAACCCAGGTGGTTCCTCGAACCGATACTCAAGTCACCGAAGACCAAGCCCGGCTGAAAGCATTTCCCGATATGATAACGGTCGATAGAATTGCCGACCACCTGAATTCGTTGGGCGCCACTCCTCGCGACCTGATGGCCATCTTTCAATTGATGAAAGATGCGGGATCATTACAAGCAGAGTTGCTCGTCCAGTAACGATGGAAACAAATCCTCTCTCACGCAAAATCTTCGCTGCGCAAATCCCGCTGGAACATCTGGCCGGGAATTCGAAGCTCACAGAGGCGGAGAAAATCGCCAACGCGAGCCAGCATTTTGAAGCCATTCTCTTGCGGCAATTCCTGACCGAAGCGCAGAAGCCGCTGCTCAATTCGAAAAGCGCAATGCCCGGAGCCTCCAGCGCCATTTATCAGGATATGATCGTCAATCAATTGGCCGATGCCATCAGCAAGACGGGCAACTTCGGCCTCGCCCGGTCGTTCCAAGCGCAAACTCTGCCGCGGCAAAACGCTGACGCGTCAAAGAACAAAGGCTCAATCTCGAATCAATGAAAGCCGAACTCGAGGATCTAATCAGCACGCTGCGCGAAGAATTAACCCAATACGGGGAACTATTGGCTTTATTGGAGCAACAACAGGACTTGATCGTCAGCCGCTCGGCCGAAGGGCTTTTGGAAAACTTGGGCGCCATCAATGCCCAGGTGCCGGTCGTGGCCGCCGCCCGCCAGCATCGCGACCAGTTGCGCAAAGATTTGGCGGCAGCCATGGGCCAGGCCACGACGTTATCCTTTCAGCACTTGTGCAAGTTAGTGCCGCAGGAGTATCAGCCACTTTTAGGAGCGCTCATTGAAGAGATTAACGACCTGTTGCTGCGTTCGCAGCAGCGCTTGCGGCAAAATCACCTGCTGTTGAGCCGTTCGCTGGATTTGATGCAGCAGATGATTTCCAGTCTGTTTCCCTCCAGCGGAGGACAGACCTACAACCAGATGGGCGCCGTCAAGTCGGCCGCTCTGCCGCAAAGCTCCCTCTGCGAAATGATTGTTTAGTTTAGTTAAACAAGACCCTTTATGTCGCTAGGCCTCGTAGGAACTTTGGAAATGTCCAGGCGAGCCTTGGATACTAATCGCCAAGGCATTGAAATCACCGGGCATAACCTTTCCAATCTGAGCAATCCTGCCTATGCGCGGCAGCGGCTCAGAATTCAGACCGGCGAAGCCCTCCCCTCGCCTAGTGGCCCGACCGGCACCGGTTCCGTAGTATCGGCCATCGAACAAGTTCGCAGCCAGCTCCTCGACAGCCAGATCGCCATCGAGACGAGCATCACCGGTTTTTTGGAATCGAAACAAAAGGCGCTGGAGTTTGGCGAAGTCAATCTTGGCCAAAGAATCGATCGTCAAGCCACAACACCGGAAGGGATCAGCGCTGCCCAAGGCGTCGGTGGCCAATTCGGCTTGGTCGAGGGCATCACCGAATTCTTCAACTCTCTGCAAGCCCTTAGCGTGAGTCCAAACTCGACGGCGGACCGACAGGTAGTCCTGTTAAAAGCAGAAAATCTGACTACGAAATTCAATAACGTCGATAGCCGGCTCGAACGTCTCCGCGGCGGTCTGAACGTGTCGGTGCAGGATGACATTGTTGAAGCGAACAAGCTTATCAAAGAGATATCGGACCTCAGCGCGAGCATTACGAGCAGTGAGTTAGGGGGCACTGGAAATGCCAACGATCTCAAAGATCGTCGCCAGCAGGCCGTCGAGTCCTTAGCAAAGGTCGTCAACCTTCAAACTTCCATCGATAGCACGACCAACACTTTCAGTCTCTCGGTCAGTGGCAGGACCTTGATTTCTGCAAATAAAATCGACGAAGACTTGGCGACGTTCACCGATGATGCGGGCGGCAGGCAAGTCCGGGCGGTGAACCGGACAACGTTGGTTGCCACGAATCTAACGCTAACCAGTGGCAGCGCTCAAGGCACCATCAACGCCCGCGACGGCGCCATCGCCTCTCTGAAAACCCAGATCAACGATCTGGCGAATGCGTTGGCGACCGGCGTCAATACGTTACACTCGCCAGGCTTTGCTTTGGACGGAAGGTCAAAAGATCGGCTGTTTTTCACCGGAGTTACAGCTGGTTCCAGAACAGCCGCGCGCGATATTGCCCTGAATTCGGCTCTCCTCCAGGATCCGAGTCTGATTCAAGCCAGCGCCGACGGTCAGCCCGGCAACAATGATGTCGCTCTCTCCATGGCGCGACTCGCCAGCCAGACCAACGCGGCTCTCGGAAATCTGACTTTTGTCGAAAGTTATAACCAATCCGTCGCGAACTTCGGACAAGCCCTGAACAACACTAACAGTCAACTTCTCGACCAGCAGGCGGTTGACCGCATGCTCCTGCGACAGCGCGATTCGCTGGGCGGAGTTTCCGTGGATGAAGAAATGACGAATCTGGTCATCTTCCAACGCGCCTTTCAAGCTTCGGCCAAGATGATCACAACCATTGACGAATTGATACAGAGTGTTATTGCGCTCTCCCGGTAAGAATGATCGCGGCGAGATTCGAGTGACTTAACTTTTAATCTCTCACCTCTTATGCGAGTTACCTCCAGCAGCTTTCCCAGTCTCCTGAATTATCAGTTAGGGCAACTCGCGACCAAGCAGGCGCGATTGCAAGTCCAAGCCGGGACCGGCCAGCGTTTTCAGGTTGGAAGCGAAGATCCGCGCGCCATGCGCAAAGTCTTGGATCTTCAAAGCGAGATGAAGACGTTGCTCCAGTACGAGAAGAACATTGGGAATTTGACGGATACAGTCGAAGCGTCTTTTGCCGCCGTTAAAGCCCTCAAAACCGTGACCGACCGTGCCGGTGAAATTGCAACGCGTTCCGATGGATTGCGCACAGTCGAGGAAGCAAAGACGTTCGCAATTGAAGTAGACCAACTCATAGAGCGAGCGCTTCAATTGGCGAACACCCGCCACCAATCCAGCTATCTGTTCGGCGGCACCGGCAATACGACGCCGCCGTTTACGGCGACTCGCGACGCTGACGGACGGATCACTGCGATTGCCTATGATGGCTCCGAGGACGTGAATGAAATGGAAATTGCTGAAGGAATCACCGTCAAAGTAAGTATTCCGGGCGCTAATAGGAGCGGTAGCGGGGACCGGGGTCTCTTCACCGATAGACGTTCCGGTGTTAATGCAGATTTGTTCAAGTCCCTCATCGATTTCCGTGGTAATCTTCAGAAGAACAATAAGGCGGCCATCCGGACCACCGACCTGCCCAACATCCTCAAGGACGAAGAGAATATTCTCTTCCATTTCGGGAATATCGGGGCAGTTCAAAGCCGCCTGGAAACTGGGGCAGCGATGGCGAATCGACGCAAAGCGTCCCTCGAAGGCCTCGCCTCGAAGGAATCGGACGCGGACCTCGCCCAGACGTTGGTCTCTCTCAGCGAAATACAGAATGCCTACACTGCCGCACTCAAAACCGGTGGGACAATTCTGAGTCAATCGCTGCTCGACTTCCTGTAGATCGTTTTTGGGAAATAGAAAGGCAGGTAAGCGCGACAGCGCGCTTACCTGCCTTTCTATTTCCCAAAAACGATCTATGAAGACTCTGCTTCTGAAAATGCTTGTTCCAACACGGTGACCGCTGTCGGCAATATCCGGCGCAAGGCGCCCATCTGCGCGTTGACGGCCGAGAGAGCGTTCTTGGCGCTTGACGCCAAAAGGCGCCGGTACCAGCCAATAAATTCACGGCTGACCAGAGATTCCTGTTCGGGCGGAATGATCACGGTTGTATTTCCACTCGTCCCGAGTTCACACATTATGATCGCCGCTTGTCCGGCCGGTTTGCTCGCATGCGCCGCTTTCTGAAACCAGGGCAAAGCCTCAGAAAACTGCCCCGCCTTTAACAGAGTTTCGCCGCGCAACCCGCTAATGCCCTCATGCTCGGAATGATATTTGATCGCTTCAGCCGTCCAATCTAAAGCGAACTCAATGAATTCCGGTTTGCTATTGGCAATGTAACCGCCCAAAAACCAGATCCGCTCTTCATTGAGATCCTGCGCAATCGCGCCGTGCAGCAATTGGATAGCTTCGAACGAACGATTGCGGTCATGCAGGAAGCGGGCGTAATCGTGCAAGACACTTCCTGAACGCGGCGCCAATTCCAAGGCATGCTTGAATTCTGTTTCCGCTTCCTCGAATTGCCGGGCAAGGGACAGACATTCCGCCAACAGATGATGCGGACCCTCTTTCAAAGCTTCCGGACAAGGCGGTGTCAAGGTCGGCACATTCCGATTGGCTAGACAGGAGCGAAAATGCGCAATCGCTTCGACAGAGCGGTTCAATCGCATTAGGGCCAGCCCGGCGAGAAAACTCATCGAAGCCGTCGGGCCGGAGTCCAAAGCCAGCCGCGAAGTCATCAGCTTCAACAACTCGTCATAGCGATTGGCCTTGGTCAGGTGCACTCCGAAAATCGTGACCAATCGCTCGCGCACCTCGGGAAGAACAAGCTCCGGCGGATGCGGCTCCATAACTCGAACCGCTTCGCGATATTTCTCGAGGCCTTCTTCCAAACGTCCGTCATTCACCAAATCCAATCCATAATTCATTAAGAGGGCCGCCTCGTTCGGCATCTCCTGAACGGCTTTTTCCATCAGCTTCAAATTCCGCTGAATCTTTTGACGGCGCTTGACCAATCCCGGGTCATACCCGTGATGAACAATCGTCGCCGTCCCAAGCTTCGCTTCCATGCCCCATTCCGCTTTGCGGGCAATCACGCTGGCGTAAATTTGTTCGTGCACGCGGCCGACAAAGAAGAGGGCTGGCGCATTCCGGAACAAGCGCGGGACATACGTCACGCAATCACTCGCTTCGTGAACGTTGCAAATCGGGATGCGGTAGCCCAGCACGTTCGTCGCCGCCATATCTTCGGCCAGCTTCGTGTGGCTCTCCGGTGGCATCTCCTCATCCGCGTCGAGAATTAACACCCAATCACCGCGGGCGTGCTCGTGAGCCGCATTACGCGCGTCACTGAAATTGTCGTTCCAAGCAAAGTAATAGACCTCTGCGCCATGTTCCTTGGCAATTTCAACCGTTCGATCCGTGGAACCGGTATCCACCACAACGATCTGGCTGGCCATCGGTTTGATCGACGCGAGGCAACGACCGATGAATTGCTCCTCATTTTTCGCTATGAGACACACGGTCAACCGCGGCCTTTCGGGAAGCGCGGGCAGCGGCGCCCATTTAATCTTGCTCTTGGAGCTCTTGCCTTTTTGCGGCTTTTGCAAGGCCACATAAATCTTCCTAGCCATGTCCCAGTCGGGAGTCATTCGTATCAAGCGTTCGGCACACTGAAACGCTTGCGCATCATCTCCGCCGGCCAGCGCGATCTCAATCATCTGCAGATACGCGTCGGGATGGAACGGACGCAAGCTGATAGCATCTAGGGCCGCCTTCCAGGCTCGCGCGTATTTCTTGCGCGCAAGAAGATCGTGCACGTCCTTGAGTGAACCCAATCTCGCGCCCGGTGGAGCCTCGATCTTCGTCACAGTGGCATACGAAGCAACTGAAAACGCCGTCGGGTCCACACCGGCAATCTTCAGCAATTCGACGGCATGCCGTTCGTGAGCGATGCGCGTCTCCTCCACTGCGCGCGGTTGGTTCGCGTGCTCGACGCTGGTGGGTGATTTCAAATAAACGCCCAACGTCTGCGGCACGCGCAGGAATTCCGTGGTCTTCGCTATCCGCATCCAAAACTCATAGTCGCCCGCCGAAACAAAAGCAGGGTCGAAGTAACCGTGTTGGTCATGCAACGTCCGCCGCCACATCGGTTGCGGGCCAACGAAGCAGCCTTTTTTGACCAAAGCTTCGCGGTCAAATTCCAGCCACGAGTATGCGCCGATTTGGCGCGCCGTTCCGAACGTTTTGTTTTCTTCGTCCGTGATGATGACGTCGGCATAAACCAACGAGATGTGCGGATTCTCGTCCAGTTTGCGCATCAGAATCTCGAAAGCATCCTTGCGATGCCGGTCATCTGTGTTGGCGTTGGTCAGGTACTTGCCTCGAGCGACGCGAATTGCGCGATTCCACGCCGCGTAGACCGTTTCGCGCTCTTCTGTGCGAAGATAAACGATATTGTTGTAGCGCTGTTGGAATTCCTCAACGATGGCCCCCTCTTTTTGCGGCGAGCCCGTATCGACGACAATAATCTCAATCTGATCGGCGATGGTTTGCCCTTCGAGGTCCTCGAGGCAACCACGCATAAACCGCTCCGCCTTGTACGCAGAGACAATCGCAGAAACGAGCGGTTCCTTTGGAATTGGCGGGTTGGGAACGCTGCTTGGGGCAGCTTCGGTTTTGCGAGCCTCGCGATGCAGCACGTCGAGATTCTCTCGAGCAATCGTATTGGCGGGCTGCAAATGTAAGACTCTTTCGTACATCAATCGCGCGGCCGGAAGATCCCCCGTCCGGTAAAAGCAAACCCCCATGGCCAGGATAACATCAACATTGTCCGGTTCCTGCCGAAGAACACGAAAGTACGTGTCGGCCGCATCCTTGTACTTCCCTTGCTGCAAGTTCAAATCGGCCAGCAAGCGCAGAGCAGGAATGTGATTCGGATCCAAATCCATCGCGCTGCCCAACGCAGATTCGAACTCGGAAATACGATCCAGCGTCAACAACGACAAAGCCCATCGAGTCTGAAAATCCGCTGACCGCGGACGCAATCGAACGGCTTGGGCCAACTCCTGTTCACTGGACTGCCAATCGCCCGCTTGAAAGAGCAAGGTGCCCAACGTGGCCCGCACATCGGCATCGTCCGGAACCAAGGCGCTCGCCTGGCGCAGAGCATGGCATGCACCCTGCAAGTCACCGGCCCCAAGGCACGCGTTGGCACGCCCTAGGAATTCGTCTACGGAAACGCCTTTCGGTTGCGAAATCGGCGTTGCGGACGGTGTTGGCGTTTGCGTATTGGAGGGCTCGAGTTTCAGCGAGGCAGCGCGGAGGTTTTCCTGGGCCAATGAATGGTTTGGTTGTAATTCAAGAATCCGCTCGAACATCATCTTGGCGGACTTGTAATCCCGCAATTTGAAGAAGCAAACCCCAAGAGCCATGATGGTTTCGATGTCGTCCGGCGTCTGTTTCAGGATTTTGCCATACTGCTGCGCGGCGGCGGCAATGCTGGCATGATTGAAATTAAGATGCGCGAGCATGCGCAAAGCTTCGAGGTGATTCGGGTCAAGCTCCAAAGCACGCCCCAATGCCGCCTCAAACTCTGCAATTTCACCCAGCTGATAATGTGTCAGGGCCAGCCGGACCCAATGGCCGGCGTCATTGGGAACTTGACGGGCTAACGTTTGCAAATGGGACTTGGCGTCGGCAATTTCGCCGAGTTGAAAACAGACCGTGCCCAGGGCTGACAGTATCTCGGGAGTATCCGGTGAAAGAGCGAGAGCAGCTTTGAGAGCGTCCCGAGCTGCGGCCAGATTCTGATTTCCAAATGCTTCGTCGGCCTTGGAAAGCCAATGCTTCAGTTTCTGAGGCTTGTTGGCCGGCTGGGCAAAGCTTTCACTCTTCGGGGCAGAAAAGCTGGCGATGGGCTCCGCCTTCCGGTCCAGGAGAAGCAAATTCTCGTGAGCCATCGAATTGCCGGGGTCAACTTCCAGAACGCGCTCATACACCATTCGTGCGGATTCCAAATCGCCACCGCGATAAAAGCAGAGCCCAAGGGACAACAGACTCTCGATATCATCAGGCTGCTTTTCCAAAAGCTTGGCGTAAACTCGGCCAGCGTCGCGCGCGCGATTGTTTTCCAGATTCGTCTTGCCCAGAAATTTGAGAGCTTCGCGATTTTCCGGATCGATCTCCAACGCAATTCCAAGCGCCGATTCCATTTCCTCGATCCGATTCAGCTTGAGGCAGGTCATCGCCAGACGCGTGTAAGCATCCACATCGCGAGGACGCAACTCGATCACGCGCCGGAATTTTTCGCGAGCTATGTCATAGTTTCCCGTGCTGAAATGAAAGCTGCCAAGAGCGGCAAGAATATTGGGATCGCGCGGCGAGAGTTCAGCGGCTTGTTCCAACGACTCCAGCGCCGCCTCTCGATTGCCCACGTCATTGAAGAAATGGGCCTGCTCGAGCAGCTCGCTGACGCGCGCATTCGTCGAGGTCAAATCAGGCTTGTTCGCGGAAGCAGGTTCGCGTTCTTGGCCTTGGGGTTCACGCTTCGCATCCTGTCCCGGCCCTAAAGTGGACGATAAAGGCACGAGCTTGGACGGCTGAGTTTCTTCCCCTTTGCTCTTGCGCAAAACAATCTCGATATTTTCCTTGGCCAGAGCATTTCCAGGATCGACCTCAAGCACTCGCTCAAACACCGCCCTCGCTGTCTCGAAATCTCCCGCCTTAAAGAAACAGACACCCAACGGCAGCAACGCGTCCAAATCGTCCGGGTGTTTCGTGATGATTTTGGTGTAAGACTGAGCCGCATCCTTCAAGCTCCCGTGTTCGAGGCTTAGGTCCGCCAACAATTTGAGAGCATCACGATGGTACGGGTCGATTTCCAAAGCTCGCCCTAAAGCGATCTCGAATTCTTCAATGCGCTCGAGTCTGAGATTGGCCAGAGCGAGTTGAAGGAAGGCGGTTGTATTGCTCGGCTGCAAACGGGTCACTTTTTGGAATTTCTCTTGCGCGGGGCTGAATTCATTTAGTTTAAACAAAACAGCCCCGAACGACGCAAGCACTTCAGGGTCCTCAGGCGCCAATCGCGCGGCCTCAGCCAAAATTGCCCGAGTGCCGACAAGATCACCCTGTTGGTGCCGCGCATTCGCGTCGCTCAATAGTTGATCGACACGAGTTGCCTGGGCGCCGCTGGACTCCGTTCGGACCGGAACCGGCGTGACCTGCGGATTAGTTTTGGCCTCGATAACCGCGAGGTTTTCTTTGGCTGCCGGATGGCCAGGTGAAATTTGAAGAATCTTTTCGTAAACAACCTGGGCCGTCTCGAAATCGTCTGCCTTAAGAAAGCAAGTCGCTAAACCCAAAAGAGTTTCTAAATCGTCCGGGGTTCGGGTCAGTATCTTGACATAACATTCGCCGGCATCTTTCCATTTGCCATTCTGAAAATTCAGATCGGCTAGGAGTTTTAAGGCCCCACGATGATGAGGGTCCAATTCCAGCGCGCGTCCCAGCGCCGTTTCAAACTCTTCGATTCGATTAAGCTCAAGCTGGGCGGCGGCATATTGAACGAGCGCGGAAGGATCGTCTTGTCTTGCGCCTTGAGCTAGCGCTGGTGCGCGTGAAATCGAACTCGGCTGACCAATCGCGGCAGTGTAACCGGCGTCGCTCCCAGTCTCCCAAATAGCCTTGAGGCTCTCAGGAACAAACCATATCCAATCCAGTCCCGCATCCAGCGGTTTGTGCGGCAAATTCGACTTTGTGAGCGTCTCCAACTGAGACCGATGCGCCAAAAAGACGTGGTCGGCCGAAATTTCACGTCCGTCGGACGTCCCCAAATTGAGGCCGCTCGATAGCTTGGCCATGGCGGCATAGCCATTCCGCAACGCATCCGCATAAGGGACAAAACAATGGCGGAGAATCTGCGGCGTTAAGCCATATACCGTGTGCCGTGTCGGCAGAATAATGTCCGGCTGAACGGCGACGAGCGAATGGTAATGATAGAAAATGAGCGGTGTTCCATCGACGAGCACAGTTCCATCCAGGCTTCGCGAAAAGCGATATTGGACGTGGTTCCAGGGCGCCACGCCGGCGCCAATGTTCTGCAAAACCCAGACTCCTTGAAACCGTGTTGGCCAGTCGTTCAGGTAACCCTGGTCTCCCATCTTGCCGCCTTCGGGTTTCGCGTGGCACCAGGCCAAACATTGCTCTCTCCACCATTTAAGCGCCGTCAACGCGCGCGCATCATTTCGGAACATCATCAGCCCTACATTGAAGCGGCCGTTCTCTTCAAGGTGCTTCAGTGAAGCCGGGAAGCGATGCTCGTGCAGCAAGATGGATCGGTCGCCGAACTCATCAAAAATCGGCTGCGGCGAATTAAAAAAGAATAAGTCCGAATCGAGATACGTCAGCAGGTCAATTTCCGGGTTTCGTTCCAGCAGCCGCAAAATAATGGTCGGCGTGGAAGTCCAATAGTATTCGACCAAAGACCGGTTCGAACGCGCGGCCAGCAATGCCTCATCACCCTCTTCAATTTCATGAATAGGAATTGGCACTACGTTCGGCAATGCGAGCTTGCGAAGCAGCGTCCGGGAAATCTCATCGAAGCAGACGGCCAACAATTCGTACGGCCTGGACTCGTGTTTGGCGAGTGAACCGATCAAGGCCAGGGCCTTAACCAGGTAGTTTCGATCAAAATACGTGCAATAGTATCGTTTCATCATTCTCGATCGCTCCAACTGCGCAGGGCTTGGCAAACGCGTTCCAGTTGCTGGCTGTTCAATTCAGGATATAACGGAATGCTCAATATCCGTCGATACAATAAGTCCGTGGCCACGAGCTTGTCGGCGCCACGCAATCGCCCTCGGTAAGCAGGTTGCTGGTGTATCGCTTGAGGGTAATGCAACGCTGTGCCGATCCCCAGCCCATGCAGAAACGACCGCATTGAGTCACGCGCATCTGACTCGATTACAAAAAGATGCATGGCATGGGTAGTCCCGGGGACGTCGGATGGGAGCCGAATCTCACCGCCACCCAAAGCCTTCTTATAAGCCGCCGCAATCGTCCGGCGACGCACATTACCCTCAGCGAGATGCCGCAACTTGATCCGCAGAATGGCCGCTTGGAGTTCGTCAAGGCGCGAATTGACGCCGCGTTCGACGCTTATGTAGCGCTCCTTCCATCCGTACTGCCGGAGAAGGCGAACATTTTCGGCCGTTTCCGAACAGTTGGCGACGACCGCCCCACCGTCACCGAGAGCCCCCAGGTTTTTGGTTGGATAAAAGCTGAAAGCCGCCGCATCGCCAAACGTCCCGACCTTCTGGCCGCCGATCTCAGCTCCATGAGCCTGCGCGCAATCCTCGACCACCCTCAAACCATGTTTGCGAGCGAAGGCCATAATCTCGTGCATTGGTGCCGGTTGCCCGTAAATATGAACCGGCAAAATCGCCTTTGTCTTGCCGCCGACGAGCGCTTCGATAAGCGCGGGATCAATGCAACGAGTTTCCGCATGGATATCAACGAGGATAGGTATAGCACCGATTTGCTCGATTGCGGCCACCGTAGCAACGGCCGAGTGGGAGACCGTGATTACTTCATCGCCGGGCTGGACTCCGACGGCGCGCAGCGCCAACGCGAGCGCATCCGTTCCGTTGGCGACTCCGACACATTGCTCTGCGCCCAAAAAGCTCGCGAACTCATTCTCGAATGCTTCAACTTCATTGCCCAAGATGTACCAGCCGCTTTCGAGCACATTCCGCATTGCCGTTTCAATTTCATCACGGTAGGCCTCGAACTGTGCTTTGGGGTTGGCAACAGGAATCGGATCAGGATTCATCGCTGTTCCAATAGTGCTTCGCGTGCTGGCGGTAAAATTCGAGTGTGCGTTTCAACCCTTCTTGAAGATCAACCATCGGCCGCCAGCCGAATTGAGAACGAAACCGTCGATAATCAGCGTAGTAATCGCCAATATCGATCGCCTTGCGGTCATCGGGAAACGGAACAAGCTGATGCTCACCGCGTCCGTGCAACTGCACGAGAAGTACGGCAAGGTCTTTCAAAGCAATTGGGTCCTCGGCTCCTAAATTGTAAATTTGACCATTGGAATCGTCCGAGCTGGCGGATAGCAACAGCGCGTCAACGACATCATCGACATAATTGAAGTCGCGCACTTGTTTTCCATCACCGAAGACAAGGACAGGCTTTCCCTCGATCAGACGTCTGATCCAGATGCCAAGAAACGTTTGACGAGCATCCTTCACGCGCATGCGAGGGCCGTAAGTATTGGTCAAGCGCAGCACGGTTGTGCGCAAGCCATACGCATCATGATAGACGATATGATACCACTCGCCCGCCAGTTTGTTCACCCCGTTCACATCCACAGGATGTAACGGGTGCCGCTCATCAACCGGCAGATATTGGGGTTTGCCATAAACCTGCCGGGTGCTGGCGAAAACGATTTTAAGCTTGGGATTAAATTTGCGGCTAGCTTCCAGGATGGAAAGCTGCGCGCGGGCATTAATCTCCAGATCAGGATACGGATTGACCATTGAATCCAAGTGACTGGTTTGTCCTGCTAGGTTGAACAAAACGTCCTGTCCTTGTATCAAGTATTTCATCGCGTGTTCGTCTCTCACATCTGCGATGTTGATCCGGATCTGGTCCCTAATTGGCTCCACGTTCCAAAGGTTGCCGCCGTACTCCGGAATTAAACTGTCCACTAAAGTCGCCTTGGCCCCCAAACCGGCCAAACGCCCTGCCAGGTTGGCGCCAATAAATCCGAGGCCGCCAGTGATTAGCACACTTCGGTCTTTAAAGGCGTTCTGTTGGAAATCAAACGAAGACAAGCTAGGATGAGTTTCGAAGGCCACTATTCTCCTTTCTTTGGAAGACATAAGTGACTTCAAATTCGTCTCTTTCGGGCGAGGATTGATATTGCAACGCGTCTATGAGCGTCAGTCCATGTTCCAAGAATGATGAAATCAATTCCCTCTCGTTGTAACGCAGCTCGACTGTTTTCACCTCGTAGGCAAACTTTGTGAGGTACTGCGTCGAGCGCTGGCGGCAGACTGGTGTCCTGTGAGCGACGACATAACGTTTCGCTACTCGGACGGTTTCTGCAATGTGTTGCTGAAAATTGGGAACGTGAAGCAAAATGCACGACGAGATCGCAAAATCGAATTCTTGGTCCTTGAACGGCAGATGGGCTCCGTCCGCCACACGAAAGTCCGTTCGAGGATAGTAATCCTTCGCCAAAGCAATCATGGCCTCGGAGTAATCGATCCCCGTGTAACCAAATCGCGCGCGCAACAGATAACCCAATACTTCGCTGTAATAACCACTCGAACAACCGATCTCAAGGACCGAGCTCCCGTTCTTCACCCTGGGGCGCAGCGCCTCGGCTAGGACACAAAAAACAACGGGCGGTTTCCCTTGATACATCGATGCCAATTCGTCCTGAACAAGAGCTCGCTGCTTACGAGGAATTTGTGCGCTCTTCCAGGCTGACGTTAAGTCATCCGTGACTTTGGAACGGTCAATGGTCTTGTGATCGTAAGAGACCTTAGTGAGATCGACTGGCCCGTAGCGGTTTTTCTCACGCCGATAGGCCAGGTGGCGTTCCAAAATATCAGCGATTCGTGCCATGCGGTTGGCGCACGTATGCTCTGCCAGCGTCCGCGCCTGTCCGGCACTGGCAATCGCATTGGCTTCGTCGAGATGGGAAAGGTAGTATTGAATCAGAGCGGCACATTCGTCCGCATCGCGATAAGCGACCACTTCTTTTCCGATTTCAAACAAGTCATTCAGGTTTTCTTTGTAGTCGGTTATCAAAAGCGCGCCGCAACCGGTCGCCTCGAAAAGTCGCATGTTATTGGCGTATTTCTCCGCGACGTCGATGTGGCGGTTTAACGTAATGCGTGATTGCCTCAACAACGAAAACATATCGAGCCCCCAAACTTCGCCGCGATGCCGGGCGCGGATTGGAGAATTTGCCGAAAGCGTTTCCGCACCATAACCCCAGAAGTCGACTGGGACAGCGCGCGTCACCTGTTCAAGAAACTGCGTGCCCTGGCTGTGCGCTGCAGATAGTCCCCCGACAAAGGTCGTGGCAAATCTCCTTTCCACTTGCGGAAGCTTACTCAAAACACGCGGGTCAAAAGCCAGGGGTATGTAGTAAGCCGTTACCCCCGACGCTCGAAACCGCTCCACGAAATGAGGAAAGGAAGAGAAGACAATGTCGAGCCTGGCGAGATCCGTTTGCGATGGAAGCGGACATGCGATTTGGCCGACAATCAAGTCCGTGTGCGGGCGGATCGCCGAAAGAACGGCCGACGTCGCCAAGCTCAAGTCTTGGATATAGACAACGTTTGGCCGAAGGCGCCGAATCTGCTCGAGGGCAATTTCAAAGCCGTTGCCAAGAAAGGCGTTTTCCCTTGCCCACGTTTGTTGAACTTGAGCGCAGTTCGCCAGAAGATCCGATGCGTCCCAACCCGCGGCACGCAGAGGCGCTGAGTAAAAGTCGCTGTCTCCAAAGCAACGACTCACCAAAGAATCCAGTTGTTTCGAGTAAGGCGCAGAGTCGAGACCGGGGTTTCTGCGGTAATGGCTCTCGAGGAACTGCGGGTAGTAAGTGTTGACGAAAACAATCTTGGGCTTCGGAGACGTTACGACGACAACGGCGGACTTTGATAACTCTGGCCGGGCTGCTTCGTCTGGCCGCTCCACTGGCTGGACGGCGCACAACTTCGCTAACCGCGCGGCAAGGGGTGAGCACCTCTCGTACTTGGCTGTACCATCCCAGTATTGCGTCTTTGGTCCATCGCAGAAAATCCAACGGTTCGCTCTGCCTTCGTCCGGGTTCGAAGTGCCGCCTTCAGCAAGTCGCGAGGAGTGCCACAACAATGTGGCCGGCTCCTCATCTCGGCCCGTGTGAAGGAAATGAATAATCCGGCGCAGTTGGCGAGTCAGTTCCTGTTTCTCCTCGGCGCTCCGCTGCTCGCTCTGTGCGGCCACCAACTTTGCTTGGTTGATGTCCCTGGGGCTCCGCAACGAAATAATGACTTCTTCAACGGTCGCTGATTCGCTCGGCGACTGAAAAGCGGCAATACTATCAAAATTGAAGGATGGGATCACATCACCCAAATCCACGCTGGAAGCGAGTTTGAGGACGTAATGACAACGGAACGCACGCAGTAACCGCTCTTCACATGCGTCCGCCGAGCAAAGCCGGACAACTTGCTTGAAATACTCGTCAACAGTCGGCGCCCAAACCAAGAAATCGTCGTTCGGATAACTATAAATCCCAAACGCCTTGATCACAGGCACGCCGAGTCGCGCTGCCTCAAGGCCGACGGTCGTCCAGCTTGCCAAAACCAGATCCGCCAACTCGACGAGGTCATAGCTCGAAATCTGGTCCTCCGGCCAAATGAAACGGCAATGGAGTATCTCGCGATCGAACTCCGACTTGAGCCGATGCAGATGTTGAGAGAGCGAACGCTCTCGCTTGTTCGCTCCTTCTCGTGGATGAACGCGAACCACCAATTGAAAGTCGCTGCTTGCTGCTGTGAAATCCGTCAGCCGGCGGAGCCAGTCGACCTGATCCTCAAACGGTCCTCCCAACTCCAGCCCTTGCACTTTCATCCCCTCAAAAACCATCTTCCGGGCCAGATATTCATCGAGGCTGCTCGTGAACGCGACGAGGAGTTTGCGTTCCGGCACTAACCGCAGCCGGTCAAACAGCTGGTTCTGCTTCACGGTTTTCGAAGGCGAATAGACATGACTGCCCTGAGCGCCAAAACGAAAGATAATATCGTCACTCACTTCGCGAACCTGCTTCGCGGACAAACTCAGGTTTCTCCAGGATTCCCAACCTTCAAGCAATCGATCGTACGCCCGGTGAAGAATCTCCGAGTCCATGACGTAACGCCGCCGATCCACATTCAAGTGCGAAGCGTGCTGCACAGTGATCGCTGGAATGCCAAGCTTCTGCGCCGCCAGACGCGCTCCCAAATTCAACCCGTATTCGTTGTGGTACAGGATGCGTTTGATCCGAAGGCGCTCTGCCATCACCTGGACAGCCAGATAAACCGCCAAAGCATTCTCGATGTAGCGAGCCCAGGCCGTGCGATATCGGTCTTCGAGATTCTCAAAGTTCGAACACTTTGTGGCTAAAACTAGATCGTTGGCCAACAGTTTGCCAAAGTGAATGCCGTCGAATTCAAAACGACGAAGGTCTGATGGCGCTTCGCTCAGGACCGCAGCAACTCGCTTCCAAATCTCGGGCGTGATGAAGCCCTTCAAATCAACCGCCGGCAATCCATGGTATCCGAGGATTTGATTCGCGATCTGATGACATTCGTTGCAAAGGTTCGATTTGGCCGGTCCGCCAAAATCGTAGGGAGCCGCCATCATATCCATTACCGGACACCGCGAGAAATCCCCGAGGCAACGAGCCATCAACACCCGGTAGCCTCGCTCCTGCATCGTCCGCGCCACGACGCACTGAGCGACATAGTGGGGCACCACTCTCGCCTCGGGTGTGAAAAACAGAATGATGTCCTGAGACTTGTCGATCATTGGGCTTCGAAGAAAAGGTCGGCGCCGCCAAACTCCCTTCTCAGTTTGGCCTGCTCAAATAAGTTCACCAGATAATCGCGTATCGGACATGCGCCAGACAAGCCATCGAGCTGGCCATACTTGAGCCAAATCGCCTTGCGGAAGATCGGGACCGGTTCCTTTCCAAACCATAGAATGATAAAACTGGTTAGTTCGGACGTGGCGACGCGCTTGAAACAATCAGGCAGATGTTTGCCCTTTTTCGGATGGACCAGCGTGGCCTCGGGCATCACGGCCAGGAGGGTCGCGGCTACGCTCGGGAGCATAGCTGTGAGTGCTTCGAGGACGCCCGGCACGGGCTGACACCACGACAACTCAGGGAGGGTAATGATCGCTGTTTGACCTTGAAAATAAGCCAGGCGTGGCATCGCGGCATTTGGCTGCTGGACAGTCATCGGCCAACTCAATGCAGAACGTAGGCGTGAAGGTGATCCAGCGTCGTGACGATTCCCGTTTCCCGATCCCGTTGCATGAGATACGAGATTTGCTTGTACTGGGAGGTCACACAAAGCGAGGTCCTGCCTTCGAAGCGAGCCGATTTTTCCGAACACCTCGGGAAGATCGTTTCGAGTGGATAACAACGCAAACTCATCGGCTTGAGCTCCAGCGCCTCTGATTGCTGTTGTGTCGCATCCCCAAAGATGAGGTGAAGCTGGTAAGAAAACTTCACCTTGAACGGGTTCAACAGCACGATCGAAGTCTCAATCTCAGGCCGGAACGCCAGTCCTGGCATGAACAGCACGTTTTCCATGTGCGTGGCCCGGAAGTTTGGATAGATGTCGCTGCCTACAACCGGAGTGATGTTGCACGCGAAATACGATCCGGTCTTGCGGTGCACATGGGCCGTATAAACTTCGAGCGGGATGCCCTTGGTGTGATGGTACTCCACCAGCATCATTCCCGAAAATGGCGGCAGCAGACCGACCGCAACATCGAGATCAAAGCGAACGCTCCCGGTTTCATCACAGCCGGGGCTATGAAGTTGAGCAACCAACTTGTCCTCGCGATAGACCGACATCGTCGCGAAGAAATAACCGTGCGTTGGGTAGGGAGGATGAACGTTATTGCCCGGAAAATGCGTCAGCGTCGTTTGATATTCATCCGTCGGCGGGAGCCAGCCAGCGATCAGCAACTTCGACATGCTGTCGGGTTCGTACTTCAATCCGGCAGTTGGAGCGGCTGCGATCATCGTTTACATGTGATTGACATTGAGCAAATCCGTCGTGCGGTTGTGAAAAAAGAAATAGATGTTCGGCGCCCGATTGCAATCCAAGTCGGGCCGGAAGATTCGCAGGGCAAAGTTCCCATTCGGACGCTGTTTGAGGGCCGGGCGAAAGAATTGTTCCAAGACATCGAACCAACGCGTTCCAAAACGCGGAATGGGGCAATCCCAAGTAATGTCATCCCGGTTGTCCACGTCATAGACGCGGATCGTGCAGCGCATTGGATTTTCGTTGTA
>VHDE01000058.1 GCA_016871515.1 Verrucomicrobiota bacterium | reverse complement strand
CGGTTCAAATCCGCTCATGGCGGACGCGAACGACTCCATGCGCTCATTCACCCCAAATTGCCGAACGTGCTCGACTTATGAAACAGAAAAGACGCGTCCTACAGATCGACTGGCAGCGAGTTCGGCGGCTTGCCGAAGGACCGGAATAGCATATGCTCTATATGCTCTCAACATTGGAAAAAACGATCGTGAACTCGGAAAACCCAATCCCTATCATTCCGAAGGGCTGCCCCGTTAGCCCCGAAGGCCGGCTCAAGGCCGCCGTGCGCGCCGCGCAACAGGAAATAAGGTCGCTCCCGAAATTCATTCACCTTCCTCGCAGCTCGAACGACAAACGTCTTCGCAAGGTTTTCAACAGCGAGTGCGGATTGCCATTGAAGAAAACGGAGGAACTTCTTTTTGATGCTATCGGAGACTCCGAAACGGCCTAATGCTAAAACGCGGTCGAAATTTGCGCTCACCTTAGGCGTCACTCTCCCGGCGCTCATTTTTCTGTTCCGGCTTAGCCGCCCGAATTCTTCCGGACCAGTGACGTCGGTGTCTCTCGCCGACGGGCGGACCATCAACATCGAAAGAGTCACTTTCGGCACGAATCATTTTGCCGGCAAACGTTGGGCTCCGATGGATTGGTTTGGAGCCTGGCTGCCTCCAAAAGTCCGGGGCTTGTTAAGTCCCCAAAACCCGCGCTCGGAAATCAATCTCGACATCCCGTCGCTCGTTGTCTGGTTGACAGCCACGGACCCCAAGACGGGTAAAAGCGTGGATTGCCAGGATGTCCGGTTAGAGTTTCCGGATGGCGAGGGCCATGCGTTCAGCTAGGAACACACGCATTGGTTTGGGTTCGAGAAATTCTCGCGTGTCAGTCATGTTTTCCCAGCCTTTCCGAGAACCGAACGCGAACTGACCCTTCGAATCGCTTTATCGCGGATAAATCAAATTTCCACCGTTACATTCGCAAACCCGCACCCGGTTGTGGCAGCCTCGTGGAAAGGGGAGCCGCTGCCCCAGCGGAAGAAGGCCGGTGACTTGGAAATTCTATTGACCGAACTTCAAGTGCGAACGAATCGCTGAGCCGAAGGAGCCACGGAATCTCCTTCTCTGTGCTGGGAGCCCGTTTGGGAACTTCGCCAAGCTGACAAAGCCGTCGGCGGCTGGGAAAAACCGGAATGGACCGCGGAAGACGCAAGCGGCAATCGCAGCCGATTTCTTGGCATTCATCAACCCGCGCTGCCCTTTTTGGCGACCTTCATTCCAGGCGCAACCAACGCGCAATCCGCTCGCTCAGTCGGAAGCTCGCCACCTATTCCAATTGGGAACTTGCAATCCAGCATCTGGTGGAACATGCCAGTCCGAGTCGAATCCGACGAAGTGGTCTTGCTGGGCATCTGTCCGGCGGGAACGCACGTCTTCAGCAACGGCGTTTACCAGCCGAACCCGCCGGTCACTATGGGCCCCGTGCGCGGCGGCTCGCCCTCAGGGTGGGTCGGACGAAGCCAGCGCATCAGTCCAACGCGCGTGCAGCATTGGGACGGTCATTACACTCCGACGCCGGTCATTTACCTCCGCGCCGAAAGTTTCAATTCGAAGACGCGCTTGGCTGTCCGCCTCCGGGATGATCAAGACCGTTATTGGGCCGCGAAGCCAGAACCGCAAGGAACGCGCAGCGGTGTTCGGCCATATCTGGCGGAAGTTCCGCCTGATGTGAAGACTGCGGTAGCTGAGATTGTCGTGCTTAACGAGGTTCGGGCAATCTTTGAGGTGAGAACAAAGTAAAGCAGCGACAGAATCTTGCTTCTATTTTGCTTCCGTCCGAACAGCGCGTTTGCTATGCAAAGCATCAGCATGCGCAGTTTACTTTGTTTTGTCCTCGGACTTTGCTTGTTGAATGGAACCGGAATAATGGCGGCAAATTTCCGTCTAACCGACAGCACAGTCCTCCGTGGCGAGGCGGCTTCCTTCGACGACAACGGGCTGGTCGTTCAGCTGGAAGTGGGCGGCTTTTCGCCGCGCATCAGTTGGAATAAATTCACTCAGGAAACACTGAAAGAGCTTGCGAAAAACCCGAACGCCGCGAAGTTTGTCGAGCCTTTCATCGAAATCCCCCCCGAGGAACAGGTAAAGGAAACCACAAAGAAGGAAATAATCATAAAGCCAGGACCGCGCGTGGACCCACCGCAAAAGGCGGGTTTGATTGCCTTTATCACGACGCCCGCTGGCCTGGCTTTTTTAGCGGTGCTCTTCCTGGCGAACATCTACGCGGCTTACGAAACAGCTCGGTATCGCAACCGTCCCGTCGCGGTGGTTTGCGGTCTCTCCGTAATATTGCCGGTCGTGGCTCCTATTCTGTTTTTGTCAATGCCCACCGTGGAGGAATATGCCGGTGAAGCAGAAGGCGAGGGTGCATTGGAGGGAGCTCCCGCAACAGCCGGCGGCCCGCCACCTCTTCCTCCGGGAGCTCGCGCGGGCGGCACGACAACCGCAGCCGTTAAAGCGAAACCGGCCGGCGGCTTGACGGTTGCTCAGAATGAGGGCAGCGGGACCTCGACTCCAGTTGCCGGGCCAGCGCTTTATAAGCGCGGAGAATTCACCTTCAATCGGCGTTTCTTTGAAACAAAATTTCCCGGATTCTTTCGCGTGGTGCCAAGTGAAACTGAAAAAGACATGGTGATTGTCATTCGAACGGCACGAGGCGAGTACGTCGCCAAAAGGATTAGCCGGATTTCGATGAACGAAATGCACGTGCAAGTGCTGCGGGGCGGCACCGAGGCGGGTGTGCCTTTTAGTGAAATTGTCGAGGTTCAGGTTCGGCACAAAGATGCGAAGTGATTGATCGGTTTTTGTGCCGGCGCGCCATTGATGTTAATCTTGTTGTATTGTACCTATTGGCAATGCCCGATATGAAATACCGCACGATTCTACTTTTTGGCGCTCCTGGGGCTGGCAAAGGCACGCAGGGAAAAATCCTCGGAACAATTCCCCATTTCTATCATTGCGCCTGCGGCGATGTGTTTCGCAATTTGACCATCGACAACGAACTCGGCCGCACCTTCCTGGAATATTCGAGCCGCGGCGAACTGGTTCCCGATGAACCCACCGTCCGACTCTGGCGCGAGAATATTCTCGTCAATAAGCAGAGCGGACGATTCGATCCGCATCAAGACACTTTGGTTCTCGATGGCATTCCGCGAAATCCCACTCAAGCGGAGATGCTCCGCGACACGCTCGACGTCAAAGGCATCTTTTATTTTACCTGCCCGGACATGGAGAAACTGGTCGAACGGCTTCAACGCAGAGCTCTGCGGGATAATCGGCTCGATGATGCAAATCTGGAAGTCATTCGGGCCCGATTGGAAACTTACGAACGCGATACCAAGCCGGTCCTCGATTATTATGGGTCGAACCTGGTCCGTACCATTGACGCCACGCAATCTCCGGTTAACGTTTTAAGAGAGATCTTGCGCATCATTGCCAAGGTTTAGTCACGACACTCATGAGAGAACAATTTGGAGCTTTTACGGCGAGCGAACTTTACTGCCCAAAATGCAAGAAGGCCCAACCTGTTCGCGAAAAGCTGTTGCTGGTGCTCCCGGCTGGAGAGCTCTATCAATTTCTTTGCACGCAATGCGCAACATCTCTCGGAGAACGTACAGTGACCGGGCCCGCGGTTGCCACTCGGCCAACACCGAGACAACCAGTAAAACGAGTCGCTCCCGCAGCGCGGCGGCTCTTGCGCTAAACTTGAATCAAGGCAGGTATCCCGCGCCCATTTGCATTGCGGACCTTCCTGTCTGCTTGTTTGCGGAACTTTCCCAAGCCGTAAATGAGCTATCTGAGCCAGCCTGTTTAGCGGAGCGCAAGCCATGCCTGACAGGACCGCAGCGTTTACGCTGCAGAAACTTGAAACGGACGCGCGCTTCCAAATGTCGGAACCGTTCGAATGTGCGGATGTATCGGCAGCGTAAACGCTGTGGTCCCGCGTGTTCTGGCGGAATCGTGGCGACCGCGATCAAACTGTGGACGAACCGAACGCCCGGGGACGGATGAACAACGCTCCATCACAAACTTCAAGTGACAAGCCAATTCGAATCGTCTTTTTTGGCACGGCCGAACTGGCGCGGCCTGTTCTCGTTGCATTAGCGGAACGACGAGATTTATTCGACGTGAATGCCGTAGTGACGCAGCCGGATCGACCCAAAGGCCGCGATTTAAAATTGCAAGCCTCACCCGTGAAGCTGGAAGCTGTTCGCCGAGGTTTGCCGGTTCTGCAGCCCGAACGTGCCCGCGATACTGTATTCATTCAGAAGCTAGACGAATTTCGACCCGATCTGATCGTTGTCACAGCCTATGGTCAAATTCTGCCGGCGACGCTGCTGAATGTTCCCGCGCGTGGGTGCTTAAATGTCCATACCTCTTTGCTGCCGGCTTATCGCGGCGCGGCCCCCATTCAGTGGGCCATTCTGAACGATGAGCGTGAAACCGGCGTGACCATCATGAAGATGGACGTGGGCTTGGACACCGGTGATATCTTAGCTTCTGAAAGCACGCCGATAAGTCGCGATGACAACGCTCAAGCGCTGCACGATCGGTTGGCAACCATGGGCGCCGCCTTGCTCGTCCGGACAATTCCTCTGTTCCTTTGCGGGCAAATTGTTCCTCGACCGCAGCCCGCCGAAGGCGCCAGCTACGCCCGCAAGATTAGCAAAGAGGACGGCCGCCTCGACTGGACGGCGCCGGCCCGCGCTTTGTGGAATCGGATACGCGCTTTTACCCCGTGGCCGGGCGCTTACACATTTCTTTCGGGCGACGGAACGTCACGGCTTCTCAAGATCTGGCAAGCCGAAGTCACTGAAACTACCACGGGGACGCCAGGCGACGTGATTCAAGCGGATCGTAACGGACTCGCCGTCGCCTGCGGACGGCACGCTCTCCGAATTCTGAGCCTGCAACTCGAAGGCGGCCGGCGCTTGCCCGCGCGAGATTTCCTGGCCGGGCACCATCTGGCAGTTGGTACAAAGCTTGGATAACCGCCGAACTCAAAAGCAGGTCTTCCATCCTCGCAGCACTTTGTTCGCTTCACCAACAGCACACTCACGGGTGCGATAAAACAGTACAGTAGTCACGGGACCGCAGCGTTTACGCTGCAGAACGTTCGCAGAGTCGAAAGGTTCCGCAGAGTTTCGAGCCGTCCAGCAGCGTTCACATTCTGCAGCGTGAACGCTGCGGTCCCGTGACCATAGTTTTAATTTAATCGTAACCCCCTACTCACTCCGGCGTGTTTACTCCACTCGTCGATCTTGTTACGGTTCGTCCCATGCAATTCTTTGTTGAACATATTGGTCTGGCGGCCCAAGACCCGGTGACGTTGAAGGACTGGTACGTGCGGGTGCTGGCTGCGAAGGTTGTGTTTGAAGTTGCCCAAGCTCCGCCGGCATTTTTCCTGGAATTGCCGGGTGGTGTTCGAATCGAGATTTATCAAAGCGACACCTCGCTCACCGAGACCAGCAATAACCGGCTTGCTGGGTGGCGTCATCTGGCCCTGAAAGTGAATTCGATCGATGCAGCGCGAACCGAATTAGCGCGTCACAATATCAAATTTGACGAACCGCCGAAACCTGCCGGAGGGGGCGGACGCATTCTGTTCTTCAAGGACACTGAAGGCAACTTGTTGCATCTGGTGGAACGGCCGGCGGAGTCGCCATTGTCTTAAGCCATGAAGCGCTTTGAGGCTGTCATCTTTGACATGGACGGTGTGATCGTCGACAGCGAACCGATCCACGAACAAGCCTTCCGGGAGATCTTCCACGCGATCGGTTATGGCGAGAACCATGGCATCGACTTCGCCGCGTATTACGGAAAATCCGATCGCACGCTCTGGCTGGATTTCATCGAGAAACATCGGCCAACCCAGACGTTGGACGAGCTCGCCGATTGGAAGTTGCGGCGTTTCATCGACATCATTCGGCGCGATGAACCAATCTACGAAAGTCTGCCCGCGCTCGTTGAAGACCTTGCGCTCGATCACAAATTGGCTGTCGCCTCTGGATCGTCCCATCCGGTAATTGATGAAATATTAGCGATGCAGAACCTGCGGCGATTTTTCCCCGTGGTCGTCAGCGCGCAAGACGTCGTGCAGGGGAAACCGGCGCCCGATATTTTCTTGCGCGCGGCCGATCTCATGCGAGTGAGTCCGCGGTCCTGTTGCGTGATTGAGGATTCCGCGGCGGGCGTGGATGGAGCTTTGGCGGCGGGGATGCAAGTCATTGCCATCACCAACTCGCTGACGGCCCGGCAATTGTCACGGGCCACGCACGTGGTTGGCAGCTACCAAGAGATCCGCCGCTTGCTCTTAGCTTGAGCACTTAAACGCGGCAGGCCGAACCTGCCGGTGAGGCTGCAGTAGAAATTCGCGATTACTGTTTGTCGGCTCACCGGCAGGTTCGCGCTACCGTGTAACTGGTTTGTTCAGCATTGTTGGGACAAGCGTCCGCTTAGGGACCCTTGAGGATGGCGATGAACTGTTTCATCGCTGGCGTAAGGACCTTGTTCTTCTTGTACAACGCAGCCAACGGACGATAAAAATCGCCGTCTTGAATTTCGACTTGGGCTAAGGTCTGCTTGCTGACCTCTTGCAAAATAGTTCCTTGCGGGACGATAGAAATGCCGGCTTCGATTTCAACCGCACGTTTAACCGTCTCCACATTGTCGAACTCCATCACGTGCTGAACTAAGACGTTGTTGTCCTTTAAAATCTTGTCGATCGCTTTGCGCGTCGGGATGTCCGGCTCAAAACCGATGAACTTCTGACCCGAAATATCGGTCAAGTTGACTGTCTTGGCCTTGGCCAGCGGATGTTGCGGATGACAGATCAAGACCAACTTGTCCTTGCGCAAGGGCAGCGTTTCGAGGCGGTTGTCCTTCATCGGGTAAGCCACAAGTCCAAGATCAACCGCATTTCCCAACACATCATCGTAAACCTGGTTTGAGCGGCGATATTCCACATGGACATTGACCGTGGGGTAGCTCCTGAGGAATTTTTTGATGTAGGGCGGCAAATCGTGCAAGCCGATGCTATAGATCGTGGCGACGCGAATCGTTCCCGAAATGATGTCTTTAATCTCCTGCAGTTTGCTGTGCAGCGTATCGTAGGTCTGGGTGATTTGTTTGCTGAACTCGTAAAGAACTTGGCCCTCGCGTGTGAGCCGAAATCTCTTCTTGCTTCGTTCGATCAACAACGATTTGAATTGCTTCTCCAGGGAACTGATCTGCTGGCTCACCGCCGATTGCGTAATCTGATTGATCTGGGCCGCCTTCGTGAAACTTTCCGTCTCGGCCAAATCGCAAAAAACCTTCAAACTTTCAATCTGCATCGGCAAATTGAAGTCGGAATCATGGTTCAAGTCAACCGCCGTTGCCCCCTTTTCCTTGTAGCGCAGAGTTTCACTCTGCTGTATCGCCGACTTGCAGTCGGCAGCGTGTTTGCACTTGTCCAGCGTGCATGATTGTGCGGACTCGGTGCAGATTGAAACTCTGTGCTACGACGGAACGCCTGTTCGAACGGCGGTGGCGCCGAGTTGGCCACAATGGCTCGCAATGCCCTTACTGGCACTTTTCCGTTGACAGTTTCGAGTGAGAACGGTGACATTCAGCCTCATTACCGAACAGCGACGTTTCCAGAACAGGGAACGTGTATTGATTGCCTGATCGAGAATCCAGACACTGACCAAAATGAGCGAACGAAAGATTAACGCCGCCATCGTCGGACTGGGCTTTGGGGCGGAATTCATCCCGATTTATCAGCGTCATCCCAATGCGAACATGTACGCCATTTGCCAGCGGACGCAGAAAAAGTTGGATGCCATTGGCGATGCGTTCGGCGTGGAAAAGCGTTACTCGGATTTCAACGACCTCATCAAGGATCCGAACGTGGAGATGGTCCACATTAATTCCCCGATTCCCGATCACGCGTGGCAATCCATTGCCGCACTGAAGGCCGGCAAACACGTCGCTTGCACTGTGCCCATGGCGACCAGCGTCGAAGATTGCAAGAAGATCGTGGAATTAGTGAAGAAGACCGGGAAAAAATACATGATGATGGAGACTGTGGTTTATGCCCGCGAGTTTCTCTACATCAAGGAACTCTACGAGAAAGGTGATCTCGGCAAGATTCAATTTCTGCAAGCCAGCCATCAACAGGACATGGACGGCTGGCCGAATTACTGGCCTGGCCTGCCGCCAATGTGGTACGCCACGCATTGTGTCGGCCCGATGCTCGCGTTGACCAAAGCCACGGCCGAATACGTTTCATGCTTCGGTTCGGGAACAATCCGCAAAGAATTGAGCAAACAATATGGCAGTCCCTTCGCAATCGAGTCCGCGCATATCAAGTTGAAAGGTTCCGACCTGACGGCGCGCATCATTCGCTCGCTCTTTGACACGGCGCGCCAGTACCGGGAAAGCATTGATGTGTATGGTTCGAAAAAGTCGTTTGAATGGACGCTCATCGAACACGAGCCGCACGTGCTGCACACGGCAAAACTTCCGGAAGCGAAGATTCCCAAGAAGGTCAGGGTTCCGGATTACGCCAAGCTGCTGCCAAAACCGCTCCAGCGCTTCACCACTAAAGGGGTCTATGACCTGGCCAAGAAAACGCATCTTTCCTTCACGCAGGGCGCCGGCCATGGCGGTTCACATCCGCACTTGGTGCATGAATTTCTGAGGGCCCTGGTGGAAGACCGCGATCCTTTCCCGAATGCAAGAGAGTCGGCCAACTGGACCTGCGTTGGGCTATGCGCCCATCAGTCGGCTTTAAAGGGCGGGGCGATAGTGAAGTTGCCGGCGTTTACTCAGTAATGGCGACCCGTCGCCTTATGTGGATGGAACCATTTTTTGTCGGCACTATGTCCTGTTACGGTGTGCGCGCGCTGATGAGCGTGCGACGCAAGGCAGCTAGTTCTTAGAAGTTTTCAGTTCAACCAAAACCAAACCAAACACCAAAGACTATGAGCAACGGAAACGGCAACACTCCCGCATCCAACCCTCAACGCCTGCTCTGGGCTGGCTTCATGGCCATCTTGGCCGCGGGCGTCGGCTTCTCGATCCGGGGCGGCATCTTGGATAACTGGGGCGCTGAATTCGGCTTTACCGCCACTGAGCTCGGAAATATCAGCGGCGCAGGTTTCACGGGGTTTTGCTTCGGAATTATCATCGGCGGCGTCATCTGCGATAAGATTGGTTACGGCAAACTCGTGGTTGCCGCGTTCCTGCTTCACGTCATATCAGCGCTCGTGACCTTGGCGCCGAATGCGACCATGGATAAAGAGACCGTGCGTAATTTGCTCTTCTGGGGTTCGTGGCTCTTTGCCTTTGCCAACGGCACGCTCGAGGCGGTGGCCAATCCGCTGGTGGCCACGCTGTTCTTCCATAACCGCACGCATTATCTAAATATTCTTCATGCAAGCTGGCCGGCAGGTTTGGTTCTTGGCAGCGCAACGGGCTGGGTTCTCGATGACAAATTCCAAATGCACTGGAAAGTCCAGATGGCATTGTTCCTCATTCCCGCGGCGATTTACGGCATCATGTTCTTGGGTCAACACTTTCCCAAATCTGAAGCGTCAGAAAAGGGACTCAGCCTCGGTGAAATGTTCAAGGATGTCGGCATTCTTGGTGGACTGATCGTCTGCGGCTTGTTGGTGATGTTCTGCCAAGGAATCCTCGGATTGAGCAACATGGCATCGCTTGGGGTGGGCGTCGTGCTATTTATTGCGGTCGCCTTCATCACCAGAGGGGCGATCGGACATTGGCTGTTGTTTTCGTTATTTATCGCGCATGCCTTGGTTGGCGCCGTTGAACTTGGAACGGACAACTGGATTCAAAACATTACCGGCAACATTCTTACCTCGGAACAAGGCAAATGGCTGTTCGTTTTCACGTCGATGACCATGTTTGCCCTGCGGTTCTGCGCCAATTTCATTGAGAAAAAGATCGGCCTCTCGCCTCTGGGCATCTTGCTGACGTGCGCGATTTTGGCTTGCGTCGGTTTGAACCTCACGAGCGGCATCACGACGTTCGGTGGCGCTCTGCTCGCGCTGACAGTTTACGGCATTGGGAAGACCTTCTTTTGGCCCACAATGCTGGCTGTGGCCTCGGACCGTTTTCCACGGACGGGCGCGGTCGCCATTTCGATCATGGGCGGCATCGGCATGATGTCCGCCGGGCTTATCGGCGCACCCGGACTGGGTTACGCCAAAGACCGTTTCGCCGGCGAGGCCTTAAGATCGAGCGATCAAGCGATTTTTGAACAAAACAAAGCGGCTCAGCCAAGCAAGTTCCTCATCTTCTCTGAGGCCACGGGGCTTGATGGCAGAAAACTTGGCGATGTGCAAACGAAACTCAATGCGGCCCGCACGGAGCTGGCCAAGACGAAAAACACCGATCCGCAAGCAGCACTCGCAAGTTTGACGCCTGAAGAACGCACGGTGTACGAGGCGAGCATTAAAGGGGATCGCAAGACGCTCGTCGCAGACTCGGCCATTCCAGCGATTCTGGCTGCGATCTACTTGGCAATTCTCCTGTACTTCAAAGCGATTGGCGGCTACAAACCGGTCCACATCGGCGAGGATGCGGGGCGGCCTTCGGAAGCCAAGGGCGCCGCGTAAATCCAAGAACCGCTCGCGGGCGCGAGCGCGAGATTCTACGTGACGAATTCGAGATAGTTGTCGCGATTCACCGTCATAAACTCGCTGTCCGGATAAGCGTTCAGCCAGGCTCTTGGCGGTCTGGTTGAACCGCGTGAATATTTGAACTCATACGCGAAAAGCTTGCCCTCGCGTTCTTCGACCAAATCGATCTCTTGCTGATCGTAAGTCCGCCAGAAGTAAAAATTCGCCAGGATGCCATGGTGCTGGCGCTTTTTCAGCCGTTCCATAAACATAAAGTTCTCCCACAACTGTCCAACGTCATTTCGGAGAGCAAGCGCGTTGAAATTATTGATGACCGAGTTGCGAACGCCGTTGTCGAGAAAGTAATACCGGGATGTTTTAGTGACTTCCTTGCGAAGGTTGCGGGAGAATCCGCGCACGTTGCGAATCACAAACGCTTTCTCGAGAAGATCGAGATAACGTTCCACCGTTTGTTTGCTCAGCCCCAATTGCCGCCCCAACTCATGGTGCGATACTTCTCCGCCGATTTGAAAGGCGAGCAGCGTCAGCAAATCAAGCAGCTTCCGGGAGTTCTTGATGTTCTCTAATTCGAGAATGTCTTTGCAGAGATAAGCATCCCTCAGTTCGCTCAAATAACTGGCTTTGTCGGCAAGGTTCGCCTTCGCCAACGTTTCCGGATATGTGCCGAAAACCAGCAATTCCTCCAAGAGCTGAGCGATTCGCAGCGGTCCGAATTGCTCCTTTAATTCCAACGCCGAAACGGGAAACAACGTAATGGTTTGTTTTCTTCCTGTGAGGGGTTCACCCAAGCGGTTCGCCAAATCAAAAGAGGACGAGCCGGTCGCGATGACTTTGGCTTCGGGAACGTGATCCACCAGAAGCTTGAGCGCGAAGCCAATCTTCGAAACCTTTTGCGCTTCATCAATCACTATCAAGTCATAGCCAGAGAAGGAGGATTTGATCTTTTGGACGGACTCCGATTCCAGGATTTCGCGCAAGGTAATGTCCTCTCCAACTCCTTGAAAAACCTTGCCCCTGTCGCTCTGTAGAAATCGCTGGACTAAAAAAGTCTTGCCCGCCCGCCGTGGCCCGTACAACACGAGCACTTTCCCTTTCTGAAGAAGCGCTTCCAATCTGCTTTCGTAAAACCTTAAATACACAAACTGAAGCTCCCGAATTTAGCTAAATATGGCAAGTTAACTTTCCCAATATAGAGGCTCTCTTGGGGGTAATATTCCGAGAACGTGTCGTGTCGTAGAACCGGCATCCCGCTCTCCAGCAGTTGCATGCCAAGACCAAGAGCCAACAGGCGGAACGCGCTGTCCTACTGCGTTCCACGGAACAATGCGCGAAATGGCGCGTTGCGTTCTATATCAAGCCGCTACTTCGTCGGGCTCTGTTTTCCGTTCCCAGCGGCGCGCCGCGCGTTCAGGCGGCGCCGTGTCCACTTTGGCGTAGTAGGTGTCATCGCCGAACATTTTGTCCGCGGTTTGTTCTAGCTGCTGCGAAGGGGTCACGCGGAATTTTTCGTGCGTTTCAATGAAAAGGATTTCGCCCGCTGGATGCATGAAGCAGAGGAAGAGCGGGCATTTACCGGGATGAGCAGCGGCCAACTGGCGAACTTCCTCCAGCCGTTGGGGCGTCAAATGGGCGGTGTGCAAGCGAAAATGAACCTGCTTCGTGTAGCGCGCCGGCGCTTCTTCCAACGGCATGATTTCCTGCGGAAAGAGTTTCGGCTTGTCTTCACCATTGTTGACTTCGCCTGCGATCAGAATCGCTTTGTTCGGCACGAGCAACTCGCGATACTTATCGTAGTTTTCGTTCATGAAGAGCGCTTGCACTGATCCCGACAAATCCTCCAGTGTAACCATCGCATAAGGCTTGTTCGTTTTTTTGGAGAATCCCTGTTGCACTGCGGTAATCAACCCTCCAATCCGAGTCAACGATCGGTTCGGCAATTGCGCAGCTGAAACTGTATTGGCCAGCGTGTACTTCTCCAGAATCGAGGCGTAGGGAGTCAAGGGATGGCCGGTAACGTAAAAGCCCAAAAGCTCCTTCTCGTGGGCTAGCAATTCATTCTGGGGCCATTCGGGCAGTTGATGATTGTCGACGGGCGCTTCCGCCGCTTTGTCTTGCAACATCCCGAAGAGCGAAGCTTGCCCGCGCTGTCGATCCTGAAGAATGCTGGCCGCGCGGGCTAAAACGTGATCGATCCGCCCAAACAGGGTCGCGCGTGTTTCGCCAAAGGCGTCACAGGCACCACTTTTGATGAGCGCTTCCAAGACTTTGCGGTTCATGGTTCGCCCATCGACCCGTTCGCAAAGTTCGGCCAAGGACTTGAATTTTCCCCCTTCCTCGCGCGCTTTCAGAATGCTTTGCACCGCGACTTCGCCGACGCCTTTGATCGCGGCCAAACCAAATCGAATGACAGAGCCATTGCGAGCGGGAGCAAAGGCCACCAAGCTCTCGTTGACGTCAGGCGGCAAAACGTCAATGCCGAAAGTCCGCGCCTCGCTTATGAGAACGCTCAACTTCGCCGTGTCGCCCATGTCGTTCGTCATCATCGCGCTGAGAAATTCGACCGGATAATTCGCCTTCAGATACGCCGTTTGATAAGCGACGATGGCGTAGGCGGCAGCGTGCGATTTGTTGAAGCCGTACCCGGCAAACTTTTCGAGCAGGTCAAAAATCGGATTGGCCTTTCCGGCCGGAATATTGTTCACCTTGGCGCACCCTTTGACGAAGGTCTCGCGCTGTTTCTGCATCTCCTCGACCATTTTCTTCCCCATCGCGCGGCGAAGCAGATCAGCGGCGCCGAGCGTGTAACCAGCGAGCGCTTGGGCGGCTTGCATGACCTGTTCCTGATAAACCATGATGCCGTAGGTCTCCCGGCAGATCGGTTCGAGCAGCGGATGCTCATATTCAATTTTTACTTCGCCATGCCGCCGTTTGATAAATTCAGGGATCAGTTCCATCGGCCCGGGCCGGTAAAGGGCAATCAAAGCGGTGATATGCTCAATCGAACTGATTTGAAATTTCCGGCAGAGATCGCGCATCCCGCCAGATTCCAATTGGAAGATTCCGGTCGTGAGCGCCTTGTTCAGCAGTTCGTACGTCTTGGCATGGTCGAGCGGCAAATTATCGATCGGCACATCGATGCCTTTGGTCATTTTCACCAATTCGCAGGTGTTGCGAATGACCGTGAGCGTCTTGAGCCCGAGAAAGTCCATTTTCAACAAGCCGAGATCGCCGACCGGATTCATCGCATACTGCGTGACGATCGTGCCGTCTTCATCCTGTTTGAGCGGGAGCAGATTAACCAATGGCTGATCCCCAATCACGACTCCGGCCGCATGCACCGATGCGTTCCGCGTCAAATCTTCGAGAATGAAAGCCGTGTCCACGAGCCGTCGTGTCGTTTCTTCGTTATCGTAAGCCGCCTTGAACTCCGGCGATTGCTTGAGCGCTTTGGCCAAGTCCATCTTCAGCTCGTTGGGGATCATTTTGGCGAGCCGGTCACATTCGCTGTAGCCAAGCCCCATCACTCGCCCCACATCGCGAACGACGGACTTCGCTCCCATAGTTCCAAAAGTGATGATTTGAGCGACGGAGTCCCGGCCATACTTTTCCCGAACATATTCGATAACGTCGGCTCGCCGGTCGTCAGCGAAATCAATGTCGATATCAGGTGGATTGACGCGCTCCGGATTCAGGAACCGTTCGAAGAGAAGCCCATAACGAATTGGGTCCACATTCGAAATCTCCAGCAGGTAAGTCACAATCGAACCCGCTGCTGAACCACGCGCCACGCATGAAATGCCTTTGCTGCGGCCGAACCGGACAAAGTCCCCGACAATCAGGAAGTAACTGATAAACCCTGTCTTCTCGATGGTCTTAAGTTCCAGTTGCAAGCGATCAATGACCACTTTCACCGCGGCGGCCACGGCCGGATCGTTAAGATCACAGCTTTCCGCGTGAACGGGCGGGGCGACGTCCTTTGCCGTTTCGCAATCAGGCCGCACGTTGACCGGCGCGGAGTAGGTCGGCAAACGGCGCGCGTCTTCAACTTTTTCGATAACGAATTCCGAGCCTTCGGCGCGGGCGTGGATGCCGTAACGATGGAGAAGCCCTTCGGCCAGAAGTTTTCGCAGATAACCTTCGCGCGTGAAATGTTCCGGCGGTGTAAAGACGGGAAAATGCAACTTCCCGAATTGGATTTCCAAATTGCATTGTTCGGCGATTTCGCGCGTATTGAGCACCGCTTCGGGAGTTTCGTTGAAAAGCGCTTTCATCTCCTCGGCCGAACGCAGATAGAACTGTTCCTGCACGTACCGCATTCGCTTGGTGTCGGCCAAATTGCTCTGAGTCCCAATGCAAATAAGGCTGTCGTGCGCGTGTGAATGACTCTTCTCGATGTAATGGACGTCATTCGTCGCCACGAGTTTCAGGCCGAACTCCTTCGCCCACGGAATCAACTCGCGATTGACTTTGGCCTGCTCGGGAATGCCATGGTTTTGCAGTTCGAGATAAAAGTTTTCGGGACCAAACGTTTGCTTGAACCAATCGACCGCTTGTCTCGCTTGGTTCAACTGGTCTCTTTGGATGAGTTCAGGGATTTCGCTGGCGAGGCAGCCGGACAAAACGATGAGACCTTCCCGGTAACGGGCCAGAATCTCTTTGTCGATGCGTGGTTTGTAATAATAGCCTTCCAGGTTGGCGGCGGTAGCCAGCCGGATCAGATTCTTGTAACCCGTTTCGTCCTTGGCCAGCAGCAGAAGATGGTGATAAACGTCTTTGCCGCCGCTTGTGGTCTTTTTTTCGAAACGGCTTCCCGGCGCCACATAAACTTCGCAGCCGATGATTGGCTTGATGCCTTTGGCGCGCGCCGCCTGATAAAAATCGATCGCGCCATACATATTGCCATGGTCGGTGATCGCCAGGGCCGGAAACTTCAGGTCGTGCGCTTTCTCCATCAAGCGGTCCAAGCGGCAAGCGCCATCGAGCAGCGAATACTCGGTGTGTAGATGGAGATGAACGTAATCGGCATGCACCATGAGAAGACTTTAACGCGTTCGGTTAAGACGGCGCAAGCGGAGAGGGAATAATCGGCAAACGAACGATTAACAAGAGCTGCCAAGCGCCGAATATCCAGAATCCAGAAATAATTCGTTGCCAAGATTCAATCTTGTGTTACTGATTAATGCGCCTGAGTTGATGATTCTTCTCGGGAACTGGCAGCGTTAGATCCTCGCTTACTGTATTGCAATAATAAGCGACTATGCTCGGTTCGTAAGCTTCGAATAAGCAACGCCTCGTTTCGGTTTAAGTCACTATGCAAGAGTTTATATTCTGGACGACAATCGGCATGATGAGCGGGACAGTCTTCGGCTCGCTTTTTGAATGGGTGTTGCATCGCTTTCTCATGCACCGGCCTTTCGGCAAGTTTGATTATCCGTTTAAGACCCACGCGCTCGTGCATCATCGCGTCTTCAAAGCCGATCACACCTATCACTTGCACCGTGAGGAAGACAAGCACACCATCCCCATGGCGTGGTGGAATGGCCCGGTGCTGATTGCGACCTGTCAGATTCCTTTCTTGGCCGCGAGCTGGATCACTGGCATGTGGGGCTTGGTTTGTGGTTCGCTGCTGGCGTGCGGCGCTTATTATGGCGCTTATGAGTACATGCACTGGTGCATGCACCTGCCACGAAAGCGCAACATCGAACGATCAGGAATCTTCTTTCGTCTCAATGGACATCATCTGCTCCATCACCGTTACATGCACAAGAACTACAATGTCGTTCTTCCTCTGGGAGATCTCTGCTTCGGCACTCTCTTGCTGCGCTCCAAGGTTCGTTTCGCGCAAGCCCGAGGGCGCTCTGTGCCCGACGTTCAGCCGAGAGTGGTCAAGTCCTTTGGACTAGCTCAGTAACTTCTACATGCTGGAGAATTTCCAGCATCGTCCGGGTGCGGACACTCGTTCGGGTGCGGTGATTTCGAGTCGTCCGCAAGATGGGGCAATTTCAATTTGACCTCCTCAGATCATCGTGGTGTCTTGTCGCCATTCACACGACGATGATTTTGCACGCTGTAAAGAAAGACCATCGAGCCTACGGCATTAAGACGGGACCTTCTTGTCCGCTTCGATATCTTGCTCTGCGAGTCCAAGTGATCGTCGTGATCATGGCGGCATCCCTGGTCGCGCCAATTCTGGAGAGTGTGGCTGCTCCGGGTCCGTTGACTCCGCAACAGGAAATCGCTTCGTTCCAGCTTGCCGATCCCTCCCTCGCCGTCAGTTTAGTTGCTGCCGAGCCGCTCGTGATTAGCCCGGTGGCGATCGCCTGGGACGCGAGCGGCAGAATGTTTGTCGCGGAGATGATCGATTATCCTGCGGGACCGACGGGAGGCCAAATTCGTATGCTCGAAGATGGCGATGGCGACGGCAAATTCGAGAAGGCAACCGTGTTCGCGGATCAGCTTGCCTTTCCCAATGGTGTGTTGCCCTGGAACAACGGAGTTTTGGTTACGTCTGCGCCCGACATTTTGTATCTTAGGGATACGAACGGCGACGGCAGAGCCGATGAACGCCGTGTGGTATTGACCGGTTTCGGGCAGGGCAATCAGCAACTCCGAGTCAATGGATTGCTGTGGGGATTGGACAACTGGGTCTATGGCGCGAACGGACGCAGCGATGGCGACATTCGCCGGCCTTCGGATCCTTCAACCAACGGCGTTTCCATTCGCCGACGCGACTTTCGTTTTCGGCCCGCGACGGGGCAGTTCGAAGCCATTGCAGGATCGAGCCAATTTGGTTTGGGGCGAGATGACTGGGGCAGTCGTTTTCTTTCGTGGAATACAATTCCGATTCGCCATGCGGTTTTGGCAACAAGATACCTGGACCGTAATCCGCATCTCGCTTCCACAGAATCGCTCGCGAACCTGCTCCCTGCGGACGACACTGGAAGAGTCTTCCCGCTTACTCCTGCGCCCCGGGTCTTCAACAGCGAATCGTCGAGTCACTTCAATGCTCTCGCCGGTTTGACGATCTACCGCGGAGACGCGCTCGGCTCACCGTACCGCGGCAATGCTTTCGTTGGCGAATCGCTGAGAAACCTGGTCCATCGTCGCGTGCTCCGGCCGAAAGGGGTCACTTTCGTGGCCGAACGTGCCGAGACGGACAAAGAGTTTCTCGCTTCGAGCGATTCTTGGTTCCATCCAGTGAACTTCGCGACCGGACCCGACGGAGCGCTTTATATCGTTGATTTCTATCGTCAATTCGTCGAGCACCCTCAGTGGGTGCCGGAAAGCCTGCGGGACAAACCACCGTGGCGGCAAGGGGCTGAGCATGGGCGAATTTGGCGAATCCGCGCGGCAAATCCGCATGCCGAAACATTGGTCACAAAACGGAATGCGACGATGCCAGCGCCACTGCAAAGCGCAGAATTAGTCAGGCACTTGGCTAACGAAAATGGGTGGTGGCGCGACACGGCACAACGTCTTTTGGTCGAGCGCCAGGATCGTGCGGCTGTTCCACTGCTCCAGAATCTGGCGCGCAAATCGCGTTCACCCCTCGCGCGCGTGCACGCGCTGTGGACTTTGGAAGGACTTGATTCGTTAGACGCTGAGATAGTCATGAATGCTTTGCAAGACAAGGAGCCGGGCGTTCGTGAACATGCGATTCGCTTGGCTGAACTGCTTATCGCCGGTAGAGGAATGTTGGCCTCGAACCCAATGAACGCAGACGCACAATCCGAAACCGCCTTCGGACCGAGATTCACTGGGGTCTCACCCGCACGACTGCGGGCGCTGCGCCGGCGATTGGTCCAAGCCATTGACGATCCTGACCCGCGTGTTCGGTTTCAACTCGCTCTGACGTTGGGAAATTTGGACAACTCTGTGGAGTCACTGGCTAAGCTCGCGCGTAAAGGCGTTGGCGATACATGGCAGGAAACGGCCATCTTGAGCAGCGTTCGGGACAGTTCATGGCCGCTTTTGCAAGAGTTATTGAAGGAGAACCGCCGTTGGTTGCCGAACCCGACGGACGCGCAAGGACGTTATTTGCAGCAAGTGGCCGAGTTGGTGGGTCTCAGTACGTTCACGAATGCCAGCAGCTTGAACGACGTCGTATCGCATCTTGCCAGTTTACCACGGACAACCGGCCAGCTGATGCTGGTTGCCGGATTAGCCGACGGTCTCGGCCGCGCGAAACGTAGTGCTGCCGAAGGAGGCCTTCGAGCTCGGTCCCAGCTGCAGTCGTTGATTATGGACCTATGCGAGAGCGCTGCAGCACTGGCTATTTCCGAAACCGATCCGTTAACCGTTCGTTTGGCTGCCGTTCGCATTCTGGCCCAGGTGGCGCCGGATCGAATTGGCAATCGGTTGCTGAATCTGTTGGAGCCAAAACAACCGGTCTCCATCCAGTCCGCCGCCATCAACGCCATCGCTGAATCAAATGACAAGTCGCAAGCGGAGGCGCTGTTCGAAAACTGGGGCAAGCAGTCCCCCACGACCCGGCGCCAAGTTATTTCAGCCGCGTTCCGGTCCGATGCTTCAACCGCTGCTCTCCTGGGCGCGTTGGAAAGCGGAAAGATTGAAATCGTCGAGGTCGATGCGGCAACTCGGCAACGGCTGCGGCAACTGAGGAATATTCCCCTGAAGGAACAGGCCGAGAAATTGTTGAAGGGCCGGACGATGCCAGATCGAGAGGAGCTCATTCGCAGTTTTCAACCTGCGCTGAACCTCCACGGGAGCCCCGCCCACGGCGCAATCACGTTTGCCAAAGTTTGTTTGAACTGTCATGCGATTCTCGGTCAAGGCGGCAAGGTCGGCCCCGACCTTTCAGGCGTCGCATCTCGGCCCAAAGCAGCGTTGCTCGTGGATGTTCTCGATCCGAACCGGCAGATCACCCCGGATTTTCTTAACTTCAGAGCGGTCACAACCAAAGGTGAACATTTGTCTGGATTGGTGGTGAGTGAAACCGCGACCGGCGTCACTCTGCGGCGTGTTGGCGAGCCTGACACAACACTGTTGCGTCGCGATCTCATCGAATTACGCGCGGAGGGAGCCTCACCGATGCCGGAAGGATTGGAACAAGGAATGACACAGCAAGATGTGGCGGACCTGTTGGAATTCCTCCGGCAGCCTGATCGGGCGCTGTTGCCGCAAGAGCGGTAGCGCCGGAGCGCGGACATTCCTGTCCGCTGCAATGTCCATCCGACCAAACGCACTGGGCCAGTCTGTGGCGGTCTGGAAGGTCGAAAACTGCTGCGGACAGGCATGTCCGCGCTCCGGCACAGGGTCATGATCATTCGTGCCCGACCATTCGCTTAGCTTTGCTTCACAAGTGGAGACAATGTAATGTCGGGCTTGTTGCCGGACAACGAAAAGACCATGAGTAACAAGATGCATTCCTTAGCTGTTGCCACACTAGGCCTTCTCATCATGAGCCCATGCTTCGCTCAATCCGAGAAAGGCCGAATTGAAATTGTCGTGCTGGATCATGACACACGCGAGCCCGTGGCTTGCCGAATTCACTTGAAAGATGGCGCGGGCAAACCGGTGCGCGCCCCGAAATTGCCGTTCTTCCGCGATCACTTCGTTTGCCCCGGCAAGGTTAAGCTCGAACTGCCGGCGGGTTCTTACTCGTACGAGGTGGAGCGCGGCCCCGAATACTTCGTTCCCACCGGTTCATTCCAATTGAGCACGAATGCGAATGATCGGCTCACGCTCGAGTTGGAGCGAATGGCGGATATGGCCGCGGAAGGCTGGTGGTCCGGCGAAACGCACGTCCACAGGCCGGTCGAAGCTGTCGAGTTGCTCATGCAGGCCGAAGATCTGCATGTTGCGCCCGTGATGACGTGGTGGAATAATCAGAATCTTTGGAAGACAAATGCGCTGCCGCGCAAGCCGCTGGTCCATTTCGACAAAGATCGATTTTATCATCTCATGGGAGGCGAGGACGAACGGGAAGGTGGTGCTTTGCTCTACTTCAATCTCAAGGAGCCACTTCAGATTACAGGCGCTACCCGCGAACATCCCTCGCCGATGCAATTTCTGGCCGAAGCCCGGAGGCACCAAGGCGCATGGATCGATATTGAAAAGCCATTTTGGTGGGATGTCCCGATTTGGCTGGCGAGCGGTGAAATCGATTCAATCGGTCTCGCCAATAATCACATGTGCCGCGATACAATGTTGGCCAATGAGGCGTGGGGCAGGCCACGCGATGCGCAGCGGTTGCCGCCACCGCGGGGCAACGGCTTTTGGACGCAAGAAATCTATTATCACATTCTCGATAGCGGACTGCGCATTCCGCCATCGGCTGGGAGCGCTTCAGGAGTCTTGCCGAATCCAATTGGGTACAATCGCGTTTATGTCTTCTTGGACAAAGGATTCAGCTACGACAGCTGGTGGAAAGGGCTGCGTGCGGGCCGATCGTTCGTATCGAATGGGCCGCTGCTACGCTGTCGCGCCAATGGCGAACTGCCGGGCCACGTGTTCGTCGCGCCTGATGGCAAGCCTCTCAGCATTGAGATCGAAGCCGCCATCACTACTCGGGACCCGATCTCATCGATTGAGATAATCAAGAACGGCCGAGTGGAACGCGCTGTTCCATTCGACGAATGGCAGAAGGCTGGAAAGTTAGGCGGCCTGCAATTCGACTCGAGCGGCTGGTTTCTTGTTCGAACGATTGCGGATAACCCAAAGACATTTCGTTTTGCCTCCACGGCGCCATTTTATGTCGAGATCGGCAAAGCCAAGCGACGCATCAGCAAGACTTCCGCGCAATTCTTTCTGGATTGGGCGCGCGAGCGGAAACAACGGGTCAAGGTCGAGAATGCCCAGCAAGCCATTGACGTTCTAAAGCATCACGAGATGGCGGAAGGGTTTTGGGTGGACCGCGTGGCGAAGGCGAACGCGGAGTAAACCTAAGCCGTAAGTATGCAGTTGCAGTGAGCCCCTCTCCCTAACCCTCTCCCCATCCGATGGGGAGAGGGAAAAGAGCTGTGGATCACGTTTGCTTTCACCAAAAAAGTGAGCCAATGGCACATCGCGAAAAGTATTTCCTCTCCCCATCCGACGGGGAGAGGGTTAGGGAGAGGGGCTCACTGCGCAGGGATCGGAAGGCGCTAAGAATTAGCTTTGGCGGCTCGGACAAATTCGTGTTCAATTTCCGCGCATGAGCCCAACGCATCCCTTGACCACGACAACCTTCGAATTGCCAGGCTACAGGATAACAAAATCGTTTGGCGTGGTCCGCGGGATCATCGTCCGGTCGCGGTCGATTGTGGGAAATATCGGTGCGAGCATTCAAACTATCTTTGGTGGAAACATCTCGCTCTACACGAGCCTGTGCGAGCGAGCGCGGGACGACGCGTTTCGTCAAATGTTGACCCACGCGGGCGAATTGGGAGCCAATGCCGTGGTTGGCGTTCGTTACGACGCGACGGAGATTGGCGCTGGCATCACCGAGGTCTTATGTTATGGCACGGCCGTGTTTGTCGAAGTGGCGAGTTAGAGATGTTTAGATTGATTTTGCGTATTTTTAGTTATGGCAGGACATAGTAAATGGGCGAAGGTAAAGCATTTTAAGGGCGCGATTGATGCAAAACGCGGGCGGATTTTCTCGAAGTTGTCGAAGGAGATCACAATCGCCGCCAAACAAGGCGGCGGCGATCCGGATATGAATCCGCGGCTGCGTATGGTCTTGCTCAAGTGCCGTGGTGCTAATATGCCTTCGGATAATATCGAACGAGCCATTAAGAAAGGCTCTGGAGGAGGCGAAGGCGCTAATTACGAAGAATTGACCTACGAGGTGTTCGGACCGCATGGCGTGGCTTTGCTCGTCGAGCTTTCGACTGATAATCGCAATCGCACGGCGTCCGAGATTCGAAGCTTGCTGACTAAGAATGGTGGGTCAATGGCCAGTTCCGGCGCTGTCACAAGATTATTTCAGCGAAAAGGCCAGATGATCGTGCGGCGCGAGGCGGCCAATGAAGATCAATTAATGGAGGTGGCTTTAGAGGCGGGCGCGGAGGATTTCAAAGCAGAGCCTGAAGGTTATGAGATTTTGACCGAGCCGGCGCAATTTGAAACCGTACATAAGCAAGTCGAAGCAAAGGGAATCAAATGTGAAGTGGCTCAAATCACATCGCTGCCGACTTTGACGGTGCCGCTGCAGGATCCCGGCAGCGTCACGGAAGTTTCGAAACTCATCGATGCCTTGGAGGATCATGAGGATGTGAAGGAAGTCTATACTAATGCAGAGTTCCCGGACGGGACGGCTTAGTAATGCTGATTTCAATCAATGTTGACATGGCCAAATGCGTGCCACGAAAAATGACTATTATCCAGTTGTGGCAGACGCGTCTTGGAACGCAGCGCAGAGTTTCACTCTGCTGTATCGCCGACTTGCAGTCGACAGCATGCCCGCTTTATCGAGCGCTGCGGTTCGTGCGCGCGCAATGCAGATTGAAAATCTGCGATACAGCAGGGTGAAACTCCGCGCTGCGAGGATATCCGCGCTTGGTCAATGCAAACGCTGACTGACAGTTTTGCGGCACGCTTCCTGCGGAAGTTAGCTGATTACGTTTTCCGTTATCCTCGTTACTTTTTTTACCCGCAGATCCTTCTGTTCATTGCTTCTGTTTATTACACGGTCGAAAACCTCGATTTCGACATGAGCCGAAACAGTTTGGTCGGGGCCGATAAGAAGTACCACCAAATCTTTCTCCGATTCAAAGAGGAGTTTTCATCGCAGGACGAGGTGGTGGCGGTGGTCGAAAGCGAGGACATGGAGAAGAACCGCCAGTTCGTCGAGCGGTTGGGGGCCAAGTTGGAAGCTGAGCCAAACTTGTTCACCGATGTTATCTACAAAGGCGATTTGAAGATGCTGGGACCGAAAGCCCTGCTTTTTTTATCGGACGAACAGTTAGCGGAGTTGCAGCGCACTCTCCAGAATTATCGGCCGTTCCTCCAGCATTTCGCCCAGGCTACGAACCTCAATGCCTTGTTTCGAAAGATCAATCAACAGTTCCGGAGCGCGAAACCGGAGCAAAACGAACAGACGGAATCGCTGATCGAAGCGATTCCAGCGTTGACGCGGATTGTGGAGCAGGCCCGCGATGCACTGAATCGTCCAGGCACTCCGCCCGCTCCGGGAATCACCGCTCTTTTTAACGCAGGCAAACAAGCCGAAGCTGGCCAATACCTGACTTACGCCAATGGAAGAATGTATTTAGTCACTGCGCGTCCGGCCAAGCCGGCGGTGGAAACAGCCGCGGTGGAACGCTTGCGCGCTTTGGTGTCGCAAACGCAGGCGGAAGTTCCGGGCGTAAATGCGGGAGTGACCGGCGAGTCCGTGCTTGAAATCGACGAGATGCGTCAATCACAGATCGATTCAACTGTGGCCACGATCGCCTCATTGATCGTGGTGGCGCTCATTTTTATTGTCGGCTACCGAGAGATGGGGCGGCCCATCAAGGCGACAGCAAGTTTGATTGTCGGACTCGGATATACCATGGGCTACACAACGCTTACGGTAGGACACTTGAATATTCTGACGGTCACGTTCCTTCCTATCTTGATTGGCTTGGCCATTGACTTCGGGGTCCATTTGATTACGCGCTTCGAGGAAGAACTCCGCCGCGGGCGGACCGAGAAAGAAGCCCTGGATAAAGCCATGGTCAATACTGGCCTTGGTGTATTCACCGGCTGTTTTACGACCGCAGGCGCCTTTTTTGCCATGGGGTTAACCGACTTCAAAGGCATTCAGGAAATGGGCATCATCACTGGCGGTGGTTTGTTGATCTGCCTAATTCCGATGATGACGTTTTTGCCCGTGCTGCTGAGGCAAGGCGGGCCGAAGCCCCTTGAGCACCCTAACGCCCCAACAACGGATAAGAGAGCGCAGATCGAAAGGCTTTGGCTGGAGCGACCGGGCTGTGTTGTTGGAATCACGGTTGTTCTAGCCGGACTGTCGTTGATCCAATTTCCAAAGGTCTATTTCGACTACAATCTTCTGAACATGCAAACGGAAGGGTTGCCGGCTGTTGTTTACATGCGGAAATTGATCGACGAAGCTTCGAAATCGGTTTTGTTCGGGGCCGTAGTTGCAGATTCTCTGGAGGAGGCTGTGACGCTGAATTCCCGGCTGACGAATTTGCCGGCGGTTGCAAGCGTAGAATCGATGAGCCGGTTTCTCGCGGGAGACCAGAACGCTAAACTGGATCAGATAAGCCGGATCAAAGATGAAATCGCAACGATCCGTTTTGAGGAAACGGACGACGAACCGGTAAACCTTGCGGAGCTCAGTCAAACGCTGTTTTATACGCAAAGTTATTTGGGATTAGCCACGAATGAAGCGCAGAAGGCTGGCGAGAAAGAGCTAGCGCCGCAGCTTCGAGCTCTGCGCCAAGCGATTGGGGATCTGCGCAGGCTTATGAATAGTCGAGATGCAGAACGCAATGCGCAGAAGCTCGCGGCATTTCAACGCGCCTTGTTGGAGGACATTCAACAAACATTTGAAGCTTTGAAAAATCAGGACAATGCGTCCGCTCTGTCCGTGGCAGACCTCCCCGCTGCCTTGCGGAACCGTTTTGTGGGCAAGACCGGCAAGCTGCTCTTGCAAGTTTATCCCAAAGAGAACGTCTGGCAGCGCGACAACCAGGAAGAATTCGTCCAACAACTGCGCTCGGCCAACGAAAACGTAACTGGCACTCCCGTGCAACTGTACGAGTACACGAGCCTGCTGAAAGAAAGCTACGAACGAGCCGCGTGGTACGCGCTGGGAGCGATCACCATTCTGGTCTTTGTTCACTTCCGAAGTGTCACGAGCGTACTCTTGGCGCTGTTCCCCGTGGTGATTGGGACCGTTTGGATGGTCGGCTTGATGGGAGCATTTGATATCCCCTTTAATCCGGCCAACATTATGACGCTGCCGTTAGTAATCGGGATTGGTGTGACCAACGGAATTCATATCCTCAATCGTTTCGCCGAAGAGGAAAACCCAAGCATTCTCGCGCGCAGCACCGGGAAAGCCGTGCTCGTGTCAGCGCTGACGACTATTGCCGGATTCGGCAGCTTGATCCCGGCAAAACATCAGGGAATCGCAAGCCTCGGAATTGTCATGTCCACAGGGGTCGCGACCTGCATGATTGCCGGCCTGACCTTTCTTCCCACACTGCTCAATTTGCTAATACGGCGGGGATCGCTATTAAAAAAACCCAGCGCCGACAATGCACTGTCGACACTGGGCCGGGAGGAACCGAGGTAAAACACCTCAATTGATGGCCGACAAAGTAAACAGATCATGCGGGAAAGTCAATGGATAATTAATTCGTGTGAAAAGGACGGGGAAACAACGCGAAATCAGCTCGATGCGCCAAACGGTAACGTTACAGCTCCAACAGCTCCCATCTTGGAACTACGGGGTCAGAAACGCGGCGCTGACGCGGCAAAAACCGGCGCAACAGTGAGCCCATCCGCGCGTTTGACATTGCTGCTGCGTAAACGCGGGGCTTCTAAAGTCCGAAACGTCCCCGTCAGCCGCCTAGGTCATCCCGGGTGGTTTATCGCGTTCTTAGTTGCTCTTCTAGGTATTCACGAGACTAGTTTGGGTTCGTGGGATTCATTTGGACCTCTTTATCATCAAGGTGACTTAACTCTGGGTTCGAGTCGTTGGACGGAAGCGTTTGGCCCACTGGTGAGGCACGAGGAAAATGAGGCCCGTATCTTGAGTATCGCACCTATATTCTCCCATTATCGCGATCCGCTCACAGAGGTTCGAGAAATAGATCTGCTTTATCCTTTGCTCACTTACGATGAATTCGGCACGCAATATCGGTTTCAATTGCTGCAGTGGTTCAGCTTTTCCGGCGGTCACACTTTGCAAGAACAACAGAATCACCGGCTGACATTGTTCCCCTTTTACTTCCAACAACGATCCTCAGATTCCAATCTTAATTACACGGCGTTCGTTCCATTCTATGGACGCCTCAAAAACCGGCTCTTGCGCGACGACATCCATTTTGTCCTGTTTCCGCTCTATTCGAAGACTCGGAAACGCGACGTGATAACGGACAATTACGTTTACCCATTCTTTCATCTGCGGCGTGGAGATAATCTTAAGGGTTGGCAATTCTGGCCGCTCATCGGTCGCGAACACAAAGACCCCACAACGCGCACCAACCAGTTTGGCGACAGCGCAGTCGGCGGCGGCCATGACAAAAACTTTCTTCTTTGGCCATTCTATTTTGACAACAAACTCGCTCTCGGCACAGACAATCCTCAAACGCACCGTGTTCTCTTGCCGTTCTTCAGCGTTCAACGTTCCCCGCGCCGCGATTCGGTAACCTATTTCTGGCCGTTTGGTCTCACGATCACTGATGATCGCGAAAAAAAATATCGCGAATGGGACGCGCCCTGGCCGCTGGTTGTCTTTGCCCGGGGCGAAGGCAAAACCGCCAACCGGGTTTGGCCGTTATTCAGCCAGGTCAAGAGTCCGACCCTGCAAAGCGATTTTTATCTTTGGCCTCTATACAAATACAATCGAGTCACCTCTGATCCTTTGGATCGCCAGCGCATCCGCATGCTGTTTTTCCTCTACTCCGATTTGAGTGAGAAGAATACTTCAACCGGAACCGCGCTCGATCGCACCGATCTTTGGCCGTTGTTCACGGCCCGCCGCGACCATGAAGGAAAAGAGCGCCTGCAACTGCTCGCTCCGCTCGAACCGCTGTTGCCGAATAACAAGAGCATCGAACGAAATTATTCGCGGCTCTGGTCCATTTGGCGATCCGAGAAGAATCCGAAAACGGGCGCGTCCAGCCAATCGTTGCTTTGGAATCTGTATCGGCGTGATTCGACGCGCGATGCGAAACGATGCTCGGTGTTATTTGGGTTAGTCGATTGTCGGTCAAATGCCGAGGGCCGTCGGTTGCGCTTGTTTTACGTGCCGCTGGGCAAAGGCAAACCATGAAGAATCAATTGCGCAACCTATGAACCTCCTGTCCTACCACGCTCATGGGCGCAATGTGCGAAATTTTGTTTCGGAGAAGTCTCCCCATGAACCTCCCAGTATGTAGTCCCGCCTTTAGGCGGCAGCGTTTGCTGGTCGCGAAACAGCTTTTGCCGATTGCAGTCGCTCCGGCTAAAGCCGGGACTACATGCCACGACGTCGGGTTCATGGGGAGGGAATGGGAGACGGGCAGCCTCGACTGTTCACGTGACGCCGTAAGGAATCAAGTATGTTCCAAAACATTGGTGAAATTCTGATCCTGTTCTGGCGAACGCTGATGGCTTTGCCTCAGACGCTTCAACATCGCCGTAAAGTGATCGACCAGCTCTTCGAGATTGGAGCGGCAAGTTTGCTAATGGCTTGCATTTTGTCGCTCTTCATCGGCGGCGTCATCGCCCTGCAAAGCGGACCGGTGCTCGCGGAAAGAGGATTATCCAGTTACATCGGCGGGTTGGTGGGACTCTCGATGTGCAAAGAATTGGCGCCCGTCATGATGGCAGTGTTGATTGCCGGCCGGATCGGGTCAGCCATGGCCGCCGAAATCGGTTCGATGCGGGTGTATCAAGAGATCGATGCCCTGCGCACCATGAACATTGATCCGATCCGGTATTTGGTGCTGCCTCGCTTGGTTGCCATCAGCGTCTCGTTGCCGGTGCTGGTTGTCTTTTCAATTTTGGTTGGCTGGTTTGGAGGAGCAATTGTCTCGATGACCAATCAGCAGATCGCCGTTCCCCTCCAATCTTATTTCAGCAATCTCAGCGAGATGGTTGAACTCGACGACGTCGCCAATGGTTTGATCAAAAGTTTCGTTTTTGCAGTTGTGATCGGCATTGTTTCCTGTCACCAAGGCCTGCAAACGATTGGCGGCCCGCGCGGCATCGGCCGTTCCGTCACTAAAGCCGTCGTCAACTCCATCGTTCTGATCTTGATTCTCGATTACTTCGTCACCCGCTTTCTGCTCTACTTCGAGAAATGAACGGTTCCACTGCACACCAGTCTGGCGTCGCCGTGCAAGTGCGCGGACTGCAAAAGTCCTTTAACGGCCATTTGGTGCTTCAGGGAATCGACCTCGATGTTGCTCCGGGAGAAATCTTCGTCATCATGGGGCCAAGCGGCAGCGGCAAGAGCGTCTTGCTTAAGCATATCATTGGCCTGGAAACGCCTGATGCCGGCGACATTCAGATTAACGGTCAACCAATCCAGGCAGAAGGGGTCATGGACCAATATCGGCTGGCCATGGTTTTTCAGTCAGGAGCGCTTCTGAATTCGTTGACGGTCGGGGAAAATGTCGGCCTCTACCTGCGCGAACATCGCCTCAAGCCTGAAAAGGAGATTGCTCGCATTGTGGGCGAAAAACTAGAACTCGTGGGCTTGAAGGGCCTGGAATCACGCATGCCCAGCGATCTGTCGGGCGGCATGAAAAAACGGGTCGCCATCGCGCGCGCTCTGGCCATTGAACCGCAGCTGATCCTCTATGACGAACCAACGAGTGAACTCGACCCATTGATGGCCGTAACCATCGCGGAGGAAATCTTAAACCTGAAAAGTCGCATTCACGTCACATCGATTGTTGTCTCTCACGACCGCGATCTTGCCTTGGGAGTCGCGGACCACATTGCCATGATTAACCAAGGAAAGATACTGGCCATCGGAACGCCGGAGGAAATCAAAAAGATATCAGACCCATTGATTCAAAAGTTTTTGACGGTAGAATTTCAAAAGGAAAAAGCACTATGAGAAATACTCTGGAAACTCGGCTCGGAATGTTTTTCGCCCTCGCATTTATCACCGCTGTGATCATCTTCGAGATGATCGGCGGCATTGATTTCTTCAAAGGCGGCCGAAGAGTCCGCGCACAATTCAATAGCATTCAAGAACTCAAGAAAGGCGACTTGGTCAAAATGGCCGGCGTTCAAATCGGACGCGTCGATGCGATTAACCTGACGAGCAATCGAGTGGAAGTCGTCATGAAGTTAACGAAGGAAGCGCAGGTCAAAACCGACAGCAAGGCCGCCATCAAATTTGTCGGACTGATGGGGCAGAATTATGTCTCGATTGACTTTGGTTCACCCAATGCGCCCCTGGCTGCCGAAAACACGTTGCTAACCACGACCGAACAAGTCGATCTGAGCGCTATTATGGTCAAACTGGACAATGTTGCCACCGGTGTTGAAAATCTAACCAAGAGTTTCAGCGGAGATTCAATCAACAATTTGCTCGGTCCCTTCACCGATTTCCTCAAAGAGAACAACCCAAGGCTCAGCGGGATTCTCAGCAATATGAACCACATCTCCGCTCAAATCGCGCGCGGCGAGGGCACGGTGGGACGGCTCATTTACGAAGACCGGCTTTATCGCTCGGCTCTCGCCACAGTCACGAACCTAAGCGCCACAGCCGACGAAATCAAAGTTACCGTCTCGCAAGCGCGCGGCATCGTCGAGCAGATCAGCGCCGGCCAAGGGACAGTGGGCAAACTGGTCAAGGACGACACACTCTATCGCGAAACGGCCACCGCTATGACCAATGCCAAAGAGATTCTGCAAAAAATCAATCAGGGACAGGGTTCGATCGGCAAACTGGTCAACGACGAAACGCTATTTCGCAACGTGAAGATGACTCTGCAAAAGGTGGAAAAGGCGACGGAAGGATTGGAAGATCAGGGGCCACTCAGCGTTTTGGGCACGGCCGTGGGAAGCCTCTTTTGAGGCGATGCCAACTTCAGGCTTGTGGAGGCATCGTTGGAGGTTTGCGGCGCGCGCGCACGAATTGCCGATAGCGGTCGCCGAGCGCGGTCAGGAATTGCTCACGACTTGAGTTAGGGACGCGCTGTAATGCACCTTCAAGCAAGCGCCGAACCGTCCGCTCAAACGATCACGATGTCTCGGCTCGCAGGTGTCCCTTTCGTAGAGTGCTGCCAGTAATCGCTCCAGTTCGGGACTCATCCGGGGAAGGCTGCATTGAGAATTTTCTCGGCGTCTTCCCTGGCCATTGCGCCATGCCAAAGCGGGATTTTGTCGCGGAGCGTTTGCAAAGTCGCTGCAACATTCTCTTGAAGCTTGGGGTCCGGAAAATCTGGATGCTCTGTAGTTAAGGCCAGAAGCCGCCCGAACTGGATCAACCGTTCCACGGTGCGGCGATGAGTGGCGAGAACATCTGCGCTGGGGCTATCGAGCAGGTGACGCCTTCGGAGAAATCGTGCAGGATTCGGGCTTCCAGCTTTTCGAAGTAGTCCGGCAAAACTCCGACTGGCAAAGCGATGTCCATGCGGAAACCCTATCAGTGGATTAAGTTTCGCGCAAGGTCGCTCAGGATTTGCAAGGGGCTTCGCCACCGGCACAGAAGCAGGCCCAGGGGAAACGGCATTGAGAGGATCGAACAAGCCAAAGCCACTTTGTCACGGAGTGGATACGCCCACGTCGATCTGGTCTTTCATTGCCAGAAAATCGATGGAACCGAAGTGAACTTGAGAAAACCAAATGATGATCGACGCTCGTCGATTCGTGCGTCTCAAAGCACGGCGTTCAAGGACGCTGGGCCACTTTGGCCGGCGATGAGCATAGCAAAGGTTGTTCTGAACTTTTTGGAGCAACCGGGACTTCTATGCCAAGCAAGTCCTTCCGAAAGGCTTGAGCCGTTATGAAGGGAAACTTTCACGCACGGTTCAGGGGGGCCTGAGCGGGTGACCGCTCTGGCCTACCCGGTCCATGGTCAAGGCCGTATTGAGGATGGGAAGCCTCGATGCGACGATCGTCCATGAATATCGCCCAGATTGAAGAAGCCGTACATCGAGGAGTCCCGTTCAGGCTTAAAGTTGCGGACGGAGACGAGTATCGAGTGCCGCATCCCGACTATATTTTCCTTCCGCCCAAGTCTTCCGCGAAGCGGACTTATGTGATGGTACACAACGACGAGGGGTTTGCATCGGTCCTGCCGCTGCTGACGATTACGAGGTTGACCTTTCAGATTGACGCCAAAACCTAGAGCGTGTGATTGATTGGCTAACAAAAGAAGGAATGTAGATAACCCGGAGTGAAGCGGCAGGGGAGACGATTTGTGCGGGAGGGTGATCGCTTCACTCCGGGTTATTTGCATTTGCCTGGTTGAACGAAGCCGCGGCCGATGGCCCGTGGCCCGGAAGGCTTGGCTCCTTGCGGAAAGTTTTCGTTTGCTCCTGCGCATAGGACAAAAACCTCTTTGAGCCAAGAGACTTTCCGGTCGTGCTGGAGCTCTGGGGTGGGTGGCGCCAGGCTGTGGAAGCAGGCTCTGGGAGCAGTTCCAAAGCCCAAATCCACGGCGCGGGCAGAGCCCACCGGTGCACGAGACCAACTCGTGTGTGAATCCAAAACGCAAAAGTAAAGTTCGAGGGCAGTTTCATGGTGGACGATTGGGCCAGCACGGGAGCGGCGCTCGGTGTCCGGCCGCCCAAGTGGCCACCAGTCGCACCGGTTTGCGACAGCAAGGACAGCG
>VHDE01000057.1 GCA_016871515.1 Verrucomicrobiota bacterium | reverse complement strand
ATCCACCCGGGCCTCCCGTTGTATTATTCACTATGGAGCCTATACGAAAACGCGGCACGAACGCTGCCCGGTCGGTCCCAAAACCCGGCTGAAAAACCTACGAGTTCTCTGCAAAATCTTCATTATTCATTTGATGAGCCAATTGAATAATGATAGGTGCGACCCCGCCAAGAGCATCCAATTTTGTCATGGCGGCTCCCAGGAATGCACGATCGCCGAATAGAATGGAAACAAACCCGCCTGGCCGCCGACACAGCTAACTCAAGCCAACTGTTCAGCCAACAAACCTTGCGCTTCAATGATTGCTTTGTTCAGACTCGCTGCCTGCGCCGTTAACCGCGCAACTTTTCGAAAATCATTTTCTCTGGTTGCCAGCAAGGAAGCCTTTCGGACCTGCTGCAATTCCGAGCGGAGACCTTCGATGTCCACAGTAACTTTGATGCTCTTCATAGATAGCCTTTCTATATTTGAGATGCTGATAAGCGTGGAATCTGGGCCTCCGCGTCGCCGCGTCTGCTTACGCCCTTCTCTGTGCAATCACTTCATGTTTCCACTCTGGCGTAACGGCCCAAGAGACGTCCAAATCCCTAGCGCTTACGGGAGTTTGATAATGCAATTGGGATCAAAAAAAATCCGACCCTGCCCACCTTTGGCCGCCAGTTTCATCAGGACCAGGTCTGGCTGAGGCTCGTTGTCCAGGTCGAGACGGACAGTCGAGTTATCGAAACAATCGACACCCGGGGTTTCCGGCAAATACACGCCGAGCCAAGTGCCGATCTGATTGTGAGGCGCAGCATGTTTCCGGGCGCGAACGCGCGAGGGCATGTAAACAATTCCTTCGATGAGCTCTGCCTTTTTGATGTGCGGCATGCGCTCGTAACGTCGCTCAAATTCCTCGCGCGAGAGCCGGTCGCCGGGTTCCAACAAAGGCTCCGCTCCGCTGCTAACCGGCGCCTCACTCTCAACAGGCTGTCCGCCAAGCGTTGCTATGTTCGGAGATTAACTCACGCGATTCTGAAGACAAGAGGCAATGTCGAATCGAGTGAACCGGCCTTAATTCTTGGTGCTATTGAGCTGCTTGCACCAATTCTCGACGGTGTCCGGGGAAGATTCGAAAGGGTTCAGCAGATTGAGCGAGTTGATCCCTTCGGCATCGATGACCTCCCAATCGACGAAGTAGCGTATGGGATGGTGTTTGAGCTGGTGCATGATGTGCGAGCGGATTTGAGCGCGCGTGTTGGTTGGCGCGTGCCGCGTCGCTTCAGCAATATCGTCCGCCGTGATCTCCCAAGCGGGCGGTGTTTGCGCGAGTGCCAAGCCCAAGTTGCGGGCGGGATCGACATGATGGAATTCGAGGTCTTGAGCGCGCAGCCAGGGATCGATCCACGGAATTTTCTCGCGTTCGATGAATTGCTGAAAGAGCCAGCGTTTGGTGATCCAATCCACTTTGCCCACGAGCGCTTCCGGTTGTTTGCCGAGGGCCGTGAGCGTTTCCTGCCAGACGTCCAGGACAACATTGGTCTCTTCGTCGCGCCCGTTGAATTCGCTGCGAGCGGCTTCGTAAAATTGGAAGAGCAGCTCGATGGCGTTTTCGCGCCGGCCATCCGCAAGCGTCGCCACCCAGGGGCCGTCAGGCTGGTGCGACATTCCCCGAAAACTGAGCACTGCATCGGCCAGCACGATTCGAGGCATGCGATCCAATTCCAACAAATCCAGCACCAACGACGTGGTGCCAACCTTCAAGAGGAGCGTGGTCGGCAGCACGCTGGTATCGCCATGCAGCAAGTGAAGCCGGCGGTACTTCCGCGCGTCGGCCAAGGGTTCATCCCGCGTGTTAATGATGGCTCGATTGAATTGGACCCATTCGAACAAGTCATTATTGATGTAGTCCGCGCGCTGGCTGATTTGAAAATGGCTGTCCGCGCCCGGCCGAATGAGATCGCCTCGCAGCTCGGCTCCAGGCGTCGCACCGACGCGACCGGCGCCGCCGTAAAGTTGGCGCAAGGTTAAAAAAGCCAGCAACGACAAAACATTGGTCTCGGTTATGGGGGTTGAAGAACGGCGGACCAAATAATTCTCGTGGCAGCCGAAGGTCGCGCCGGAGTAATGATCGATGTTGTTGCGGATGAAACTGACTTGATCGGACAAGCGCAAGTCTTTCACCGCCTGCACGAGAATTGCATCACCGGCGCGGTCATAGCGCAGCAGATCGATCAGTGAAAGACATTCTGGCGTGCAGTACTCGAGATGCCCCATATCCACATAGGCCCGTCCGCCATTGAAGAGAAAACCTCCGTTGCCCGCCGGCTCGTCCCAGTCTCGTTGATGCATGTCAGGCAGGCCATAGCGCGCCCGGTCGAAAATCCAGTTGCGCACGCGACCCACAGCGCTGGGCGGTCCGGAAGGGTCGTTTGTCAAACAACCATATTCCGTTTCCAGGCCAACGACACGGTTCATAAACCTACTTGGTTCAAGGTTAACATGTCGAAGCGCGCTTGCCTTTGGCTTTGTCGAGCCAGCCATCCGATCTCGACTATCTTGCCGTTGATTGCGTTCCGCCACCCTGCTCGGCGCTCATCTTCGGACGGTGGATTCTCTGCCAGACTTTTATTTTCCGTCAAGCACCACCACGCCTGCAACATCAGATCAGCGACTTGGCCACGATCCGCTTTGTCAGCTAATGCTTGCGCTAGCCAGCTTTGTGCTGCCGTCTCCGGATCAGGCTGGCTCGCCACAACCACCGCGCCTTTCGAGTGAGTCTTGAATCCGCCATCAAAGTGCAGCCGCAACAGCAAATCGTTTTCCGGATGGGCGCCCACCTCCGCGAGAAGCAGTTCGACCAAAAACGGCGCGCTAAAGATCTGTTCGAAATTCGTTTTCAATTGCGGACTTAATCCAAAACTCACCAGCCGCCGCAAACTCACATCTTCGGGCGCGCGCGTAAATGCCTCCATGTGCGCCGCGTCGATGGCGGCCTGCCGAATTTTCTCAATATCCGCCGGATGCCCCAAGCCGACGAGGGCATGCCGGTCAAAAAGTTCAAAGACCTTCGAATTGCCGCTCCCGACTCCGAGCAACAGAATCCCATCGGCCAAACTGGCGCCGAAGACGGGTGACCCTCCCTTGATTTGCTCCCGCACGTACTCACGGCGGTTGCCGATAGCTTCCAGCCAACGATATGGTTCCTCAATCATGCGCGCAAAAACTGACCCTGCTGTTCCGTGTCAACTGTTCGCACCCCATCTTCTCGCAGCACTTTGATCGTCGCAAACGTGCGCGCTTCCGGACTGACGCCGCCCGTGGCCGAGTCGAACTCCGAAGCCACCATGAGCAGACGCAGCGCGAATTGGACGGCTTCGCCCAAGCTCATCGCCTGAGGCTTCGGCTTCCCGTAACGTTCTTGAAAACTCAAAATGCTCCGGATTGTTCCGGAACCCGATCCAGAAGCCGCGTAACCTACAGCCTGGAATTGCGCGCCGAGCGGATCGTAAAAATAAATCTGGGCTTTCGCCGGTTTCACCGCATGGTTCAACCCTGCGAACAACGGCATCACAATACCGACGCCCTGCATTGTCATGGGGAGGTTGTCACGCAGCAATCGGGCCAGCGCGCGAACTTTGGCGGGAAGGCTGAGCGGCTGAAGCTGACTGCGGCGGTAGTACTCGAAGGATGTTTGCAACACCCGCGCCATCTCAAAGGCAGTCGCGGGAACTCCTGCAATCGCCAACAGCGAGGTTGCGTCAATCTCGATGACCTTATCGACGCGGTCGGTAACAATGAGGTTTCCGGCCGTTGCGCGGCGGTCCCCAGCCATTAACACGCCTTCGGAATACTCGAAGGCAAAAACCGTCGTGGCCTGGGTTTGGACGGGAGCAGCTGGAGAACTATCAGCCCGGATCGGCGAAAGGTGGCGCGCCGCGAGCAACGACAGAAAATCGCCTGCAATCGGCGCAGTATCGATCATTGGCCGGTGCGCTGGCGATAGCGTTTCGCTTGATCAGGATCGACCTTGCGCATCCGCTTCAACAGTTCTTCGACATTCGGCTTATCAACCTTTGGAGAACTGGGACCATCACCTCCACCGCTGGGTCCGGGAGCCATCGGCCGTGTTTTTTGAGCTTGGTCTGGCATAATCTTCTTCCTAAATTGGCATGTTCGCGATCATTCGTAAATCGTCCGGGGAACGTGCGGCATCTATAGCCTTAGCATACTGCACAATTTCACCGGGCGCGAACAAATCCAGCAACGAAATCTTAATCGGGCCATTGCTGCCTTGCAATGTAATGTGATCCCACTGCGCGGAGATCACGGCGGCCGCAAATTTCTGAACGCATTTTCCCCGGACATAAGCCCGGGTGGGCGGCGGATTGGTCACGGCCTCCCGCACGATGCTATCGTCTGGAACGCCCCGTATCATTCCAGATTGTTCCAACCCATAATACAAACCCGCAGCCTTATCAAGACGATGATATTCCAAGTCAAAACTCCGCAGCCACGGGTCATCATCCTCGAGGCCCTGCGTCGCCTGAAACTCGCGCACCAAGGTCAATTTCGCCACCCAGTCCAGCCGGTCCCGACACATCCGATAATCCATTTCCAAGTCATTCAATACCGTCTCCCAATCGGACAGCAACTCCACCTTCTCGGGAGAGGTTAGATCACAAACGTCGCGCACGAACTGCGCATAAGCCCGTTGTATTTCCAGGGCCGTCGAGGGTTGGCTGCCTTCCAACCCCACTTCCCAACGGAATTGAGGATCCCGCGAAATGGCAGGCAATGCTGCCAATGGATCCGCCAGCTTTGGAAGAGCCCGGTCCGGATCACGAACCAGAGCTTCCAGGACCAATGCCGTCGTCCCGATCTTCAAGCGCGTCGCAAAGGGCGACATATTCGCGTCACCCAAAATAACATGAAACCGGCGATAGCACTTCGGATTGGCATGCGGCTCGTCTCGAGTATTGATCAAGGGCCGGTGCTGCATCGTATCGACGCTCTGTAATTCGCTGAAGAAATCGCTTCGCTGCCCGATCTGAAAACCGGGAGAAATAAACTTGTCCTCAGCTTCGATTGCGAATTTGCCCGCTCCCGCGTAAATCTGCCGAGTGACCAGAAAGGCTTGCATGCCTTGCGCCAAAGTTTCCCAAGGCAATGAGCGGGGCAATAGATAGTTCTCGTGGCAGCCGTAACTGTGACCGAAAAAGTCGGTGTTGTTCTTGTAAAGGCGAACCGCGGCATTCCGTTGCTCGGAAAGGTGCTGGGCGCAAGCCATCAGAATACGTTCCCCGGCGCGATCGTGCGCCACTAACTCGGCAAAACTCCGGCATTCGGGAGTGCAATATTCGGGATGTGCGTGGTCGTTGTAAAAGCGCGCTCCATTACCCAAAACCAAGTCACTCTTGATTTCCACAAAGCTGAGTTCCCGCTCGGCATCCTGCGCAAAATAATTTGCTTCGTCGGTGTCCTGCCGCAGTTCGGGCACTCGGAAACCGCGCATATCCGCGTGCGGATCTTCACCTTCGTAATCCCAACACATCCATACACCGGGCTCGGTGGCGCTACGAACTAAAGCAATGGATTCAGCAACGACATCTATTTCCTCCTTCCCGTCGCAGGTGATGCCGATCTCCGTTTCGAGGCCAAATTGAATAACAGGGGAGCTCATGGCGCGGATGAGACGGGTAAGGACGGATTCCATTCCGTCCCTGATGTCGCCACGTTGGTGCGTCGGAAAAGTGAATGTGGGGCGCGGCGGACGCTCGTTGGGCTCGGGATTCTTTGCACGGCGTACCGTCTCGCTATCTTCAGGACAGCAACCGTCCCTAAACGATGCCACCTCCGAGCGTTTCCACCTTGCGCGGCCGAACTGGCCCCAGCCTGATCACATTGTCTGGATCGAAGTCAGTGAGCTTCATCCAGTCTTCTGTAATGTCTGTCGTTGGGAAGAGATCGTTCTCGGCGTATTCCTTATTCAAGGCATCCACGAGATCTTCGCGAGTGATGAGCGTCTCAAGTTTCGTTTCGATCGAACGCTTGATGGCAAAGCTCTTGGCGCGTTCCACGATGGCCGCCACTATGGCTCCGCTAGCCAGGTCGCCCCGGTACAAAACGTCCTTCTTCCCGCTGCGATAAACGACCTCGAGGAATTGATTCTCGGGAATCCGAGCAAAGTGTGCTTGGGTCGCCGCAACCGCCAGTTCTTTCTTTGGCTCGGCCAACGGAAGACTGTCGCGCAGGTAAATCTCGTAAATGCTTTGGACGCCGGCCAAGTCCGGCCGATGGACCTTGATCTTGCGGTCGATTCGGCCTGGCCGGAGGATGGCCGGGTCGATAAGGTCCGCCCGATTCGACGCCAGAATGACCACGACATTTTTCAGCGGTTCCAAACCATCCATCTCCGTGCAAAACATTGGCACGAGCGTGCTGAGAATGCTGTGATAACGGCCAGCCCGGCGCGTGCCTAAAACCGATTCGGCTTCATCGATGAATAAGAAGGCCAAGGCGCCATCGTTCGCTCGTTCGCGGCATTGAGCGAAAAGATCGCGCACTTGTCGTTCAGATTCACCAACCCACATGTTCAAAATCTCAGGGCCTTTGACATGGAGAAAGAATTCCGGACGATCGACGCCTGTCTGTGTTTTGATCTGCTGCCGCAAGTTGTAAGCGGTCGCCTTGCCGAGCAATGTCTTGCCACAACCGGGCGGGCCGTAAAGCAAGAAGCCCTTGGGAACAGTGTGTTCGAAACGCTTGAACAAATCCCGGTGCAAGAACGGCAGTTCAATCGTATCGCGAATCGCCTGAACGGCCTCATCTTGTCCGCCGATAGCTTGCCAGGGCAGCGGCGTGACCGTTTCCAAGGAACGATCGACCCGCTTGCCCATTCCAACCACTTCGAGAGCCACGCGCTGGTTGAGGTCGAGACGAACTTCCAGACCCGGTTTCAACTTTTCCTTTGCCAGCAAAGCCGAACGCAGCAGCACCAATGGGATCAGTCCAGTTTCCTGGCCAATCCGCAGCCGGCCGTCCGACAGCAGCTCGTCCAGGCGCACAATTGGTCCATTCCGATCAAAGCCGAGGCCTTGCACGACCGCGAAAGCTTCATTGCACAGGACGCGTTGTCCTACCTGAAGGCTTGTCAAAGGCATTTGTGGGTCGATGCGACAAACGTAATCGGTGCCGCCGACGCAAACGTGCGCTTTGTCAGGTTCAATCGGCATGAGAAATGTTCCGACGCGAAACGCCGGAGAACGCAGCTTCTCCACAATCGCGTCGAGTTTTTCGATCGCTTCCTGCGCTTGAAAATTTGTTTCCTCCAAGGTGGCGATGCGCTCGCGCAGATAGACGACGTCCATGATGGATGGATGTCGAGCCGGCAGTTTGCTGACGATCAGATCAACAATCTGCAGGGTGGAGAGAGTGTCGAGTTCTTCGCGTGAGAGCAAATCGGTTAAGGGAGATTGGCCTTCGGCAGGAGTGCCTGGTGGCCGGTTCGCTCCGGAAGGTGGGACCGGTTTCTTCTTTGACTCAGCCATGGCATGAAGGTAACCCGCTACGGTACTTTTGCAAATAGGGGATCACCTGGATTTCCATTAACTTTTTCGCCGGACAAAACGCGTTCGTCCGTCTGTTCAAGAATCTTTCGAGCGGCTTCCCGCACCGCCGCCGCCAGCTCCGGCGGATGCAGCACGACCGCATGGCCGCCCCAGCCAAGGACCCAGCGCTGAATTTCTGCCAGGCTCGAAAGTTTGACCCGCAATTCAACTCCGCCCTCTGGCAGTTCCCGCAAGCGTTGCGAGGAATGCCATTTCTTCTCGCGAATATAATCGGCTGCCAACTCATCAAATTGAATACGGATTTCATATTCGCCAGCGCCGGAATGGACGCCAAAGCTGTCACGCAGCCGGCGCTGCAGGGAAAACCGATGGGGCCGGAGGAATCTTCTCCCTGTATAGCTTACTTTTTGAATTCGAGTGGGAACAAAAGTCCGAATGTCTTTCCGCAGGTGATCGTAAGCAAAAAGGAACCATTCCCCGTTGATGTTGGCCAGATGATATGGATCCACTCGCCGAAGCTCCGGCGCCGCGTGGCCAGGTTTGCGATAGGCCAAGAGAACCTGCCGGCATCGCGCCGTGGCCTTGGCCAGTTCGTCAAAGATTTCGAGATTCACGACCGGCTCAGCACTCGTCCGGAACGAAATGCTTTCATCCCAATCTGCCCAACGCATCGATACCGTCTCGGACAGGGAAGCAGCCATTTTCTTAAAAGCGCTGCGAAGGGGCCGCTCGAAACTGGTCCCGCGATATTGTTGCAGCGCCTTTTCTGCCACGAGCAATGCGAAAAGCTCTCCCTCGGTCATCTGCAGCGTTGGAAAAGCGTTCACCGGCTCGGTGTAGTAGTAGCCCGACCGGGTGTAATCAAATTCCAGCGGCAGACGCAAACGGTCTCGCATGAAATCGAGATCGCGATAAACCGATTTCGCGCTTACTTCCAACTCGCGTGCTATGCCCAAAGCATTCGGGTATTTGCCCCTCTGAATCATTTGATGAATGCGCATCATCCGTTCCAAGGGCGGCCGGTGCGCTGGCAACGCTGGCGTGGGGTCTCGGCGCTTGCTCATAAGTCACTCGGCCTAGCCTTGGGGAACGCTCAATGGACGCACAAAATGCGATCGGCTTACAACTCACACGTTCCACCGAGCTTACGCCTTAAGGCAGCCGCTCTTGCGTGCCCCGACAATAAGACCGATTATCCGGCGATGGCGAGAAACATTTCTGCCTATTGAACCTCCAACCTCCAGACAGAATGGAGCGCGGACATTCCTGTCCGCAGCAATGTCCATCCGACGGAATGCGCTGGCGGGTCTGTGGGGACTAGAAGCTCAAGAACTGCTGCGGACCGGAATGTCAGGGATGTCCGCGCTCCGTCGAAATGCGCGAAAGTCTTTGGGACATTCTCAGCCCAACTTGGCGAGCAATTCGTCGTTTGTTTTGTGTTTCTTTAGGGCGGCAATCAAAGTTTCCATCGCTTCCACGGGATTCAAATCGACCATCGTGCGACGCAGCTTTCGGATCGCTTCAATGTTTTTTCCCGCAAACAATTTTTCTTCTTTGCGCGTGCCGCTCTTCGGAATGTCGATGGAAGGAAACAACCTACGATCCGAAAGTTTGCGGTCGAGGATCAATTCCATGTTTCCTGTTCCTTTGAATTCCTGAAAGATCAGTTCGTCCATGCGCGACCCGGTATCGACCAGCGCCGTCGCAATGATGGTCAGCGAGCCGCCTTCTTCGATCTTCCGAGCTGCGGCGAACATTTTGCGCGGAATCTCGAGCGCCCGGGCATCGACGCCGCCAGTCATCGTTCTGCCGCTGCCACCGTGAACGCTGTTGTATGCCCGCGCCACACGCGTGATCGAATCGAGCAACACAAATACGTCTTTTCCCGATTCCACCATCCGCCGGCAACGTTCGATCATGAACCGAGAGAGCCGGACGTGGGTTTCCAGATCCATGTCGTTGGATGACGCGACCACTTCGGCTTTGACCGAGCGCTGGAAATCGGTGACCTCCTCCGGGCGTTCGTCAATCAGAAGCACTAAAACATGCACCTCGGTGTGGTTGGCTGTGACCGCATTCGCGATTTGCTTCAGAATTGTTGTCTTGCCTGTCCTAGGCGGCGCAACGATCAGCCCGCGCGTTCCTTTGCCGATGGGGGTTACGAGATCGATGATACGCGTCTCGATTAGATCCGGGGTTGTTTCCAGGTTGAACTTCTCGTAGGGGTCAATCGTTGTCAGGTTTTCGAAGCGCATTGCGCGGGTATAATCGGAGAAGGGCATATCGTTCACCATTTCGACCTCGCGCAATTGAGGGCTGGTCCCGCGGTGCGGTGGCTGGGTTGGCCCCCCCACCAAACAACCTTCACGGAGAAAATTCTTCTTAATTGTGTCAGGTGTAACGAAAATATCCGTTGGCTTTGGCTGAAAGTGGTTTTCCCTCGAGCGTAGAAAACCGAAGCCTTTTTCTGAGATTTCGAGATAGCCGGAGCCAAACTCCGGTGTTGCAGCCGTTGTACTCATATCTTGTGTTATGTGTGTCCGAAAGGGTCTATTCCCAAACCAAGGCCGTGTAATACTTCAAAAAAATGAATTTTGAATTAGGGAGAACCGCTGACCCGAATAGTTCCATTTCTCAAAACCCAATGCTGGGTGCAGTCGGTTAGACCTGTGACGAGGTATAGTTAATTGCAAAACCGATTCAGTGCAACTAATATTTTCTAAAATCTTCCGGCGCTTCCGGCGCCCTTTTCCCTCCCCACGAACCTGCGCGGTAGGATAGGCGTCCCGCCTGTCCAGCATTTGCGTACACCCAAGACAGGCGAGACGCGCTGTCCTGCCAGGTTCATGGGAGCAATGCGCGAAACGTTGTCTCGGAGAAATCTTTCCCTGGCGCGCGAGTGCTAGTTGTAGTGGAAAGTAAAACGAACCTCTCGGTAATCGGCTCCAATCAGACGCCGCATGTCATTTGGCCAAGGTCCGAAAGGGGCAGGCTCTCGGACAGCTCTCTGGCAAATAATCGATAGAATCATGCTGACATCACTCTCCGCCACATTCAGGCGGCTCACACTGCCATCCGAATTCAACCGGAAAGTTAAGACTACCTTTCCTGATTCATTGCGCACAAAGTCTCGCCCGTCCAACATGTCGTACCAACACTGGCGAATCGCTTCCACGACCTTGGCATCATACGATCCAAACGGGGTCGCTTTCACATCGAGGCCTTCCACCGTGTACCGTCTGACACCTCCATCCTGCTTCATTTTTTCACCCGGTGATGTGGCTTGCGCGATTTTCAACTCGTCCAACCTTCTGGGACGTCGCTGTGGCGGCGGCTGTTCGGTTGCCCAGCGGCTCGGCTCTTTATTGATCTTCGCATCATCCGACGGTTTGGCACTGACCGTCTCTCCGGGTTCCGCCGCACTCTTTGGCCTCGACGGCTGCTCGGACTCTCGCGCTGGCTGTTCCACTGGCGGTGCTGGTTGCAAAGGCATCGGCTCAGATCGGGCATGTTCCAACGTTTTGGGAACCTTATCCTGTGTCCCCGTAATCTTGGGAATATCCGCGTCCTTTTGCGCCTCTCGATTCGCGGCCCGGGAACTGTGGGACGAGTAGTATTTGGTCTGTTCGGGAGGTTTGGTGGCCGCGAGAGCGGGATCGACTTCAATAAACACGATGGGGATTTCGCGAGTCGCTGAAGATTGATCTTTCTGCTGATCCGACAACTGCTGGTTAAGCTTCGTTGTCTTTGCCGCCGTGGAAAAAAGAGTCTGATCCCACCAACCGATCCGGTAACCTGCCTCAATCGCACCAAACACTAAGCCATGAAATGCGAGCGAAAGGGCGAAGGCGCGGCTCACGGGATGCAAAGCCAAACGATGCAGTCGCGCCTTGATTTGGTCTTCTCGACAACGAGCCGAAATCATTGTCAAAAAAGTGCTCCAGGTCGCTCTCTCGAGCATCCGCGACTTCAGCAGTGCCAGCCATTTTCCCATGCCGCTAATGGATTAACCTAAACATCGATGAAAGCGCAGCCGAAAATGCAATTTTCCCGCACGTGGCTTCCGGCAGCCGCGGCTCGTTCAGCCATGAAGACAACTCCTTGGATCGAATAACCAATTCAATAATCAATGACCTGCTTGTATTCCGGCGCCACGACATCGGCTTTCGGCTTCATCGCCCGCAACGTTTCGGCAAAGGCAAGCGCTTGTGATTCCTCGCCGTGAATAACGGAAATCTTTTGTAAGGAACCGGACAACCGCTCGACATAGCATTTCAGCTCGTTCTTGTCGGCATGTCCCGAAAAGGAATCGATCGAGGCGATTTTGGCCCGCACGGCATGTGGTTCGCCGAAGATATTTACGACCGGGAGACCAGAGAGAATCTGCGCGCCTAACGTGTGCTCGGCGCAGTAACCAATGAACAGAACTAAGTTATTCGGGACGCCGATATGGTTCTTTAAATGGTGGCGAATCCTTCCGGCTTCGCACATTCCCGACGCGCTGATAATGATCGCCGGGTCCTTGAGATCATTCAGCTTCATGGAATGCGCCAGTTCTCGAATGTAGGTCAGGTTCTCCATCCCAAACGGGTTCGCCTTTTCGCGAAGGAACTTGTAAATCCGCTCGTTGAAGCATTCCGGATGGAGCCGATAGACCTCGGTTGCGCTGACGCTGAGTGGGCTGTCCACAAAAATGGGCGCCTGCGGCAACTGCCCATTGCGAGTCAATTGATGAATCGTATAAACGATTTGTTGCGTTCGCCCTACAGAAAAGGCCGGAATGATCACCTTGCCGCGCTTGGCTAGCGTCTCCTGAACGAGGCGCGCTACCTCCACCAGAGCGCTCGATTTGGCCGAGTGCTCGCGGCCCCCATAAGTGCTTTCGATCTGCAGGAAGTCCACGTCCTCGACCGGCTCTGGGTCGCGAAGAATGTCGTCGTTTCCTCGACCGATATCGCCAGTGAAAAGGTATCGAAACCGTCGCGTTCCCTCCCGAATATCCAGGACTGCTTGTGCGGAGCCTAAGATGTGCCCGGCGTCGCGAAACGTCACGGTCACACCATCCGCGACAAGGATCGGACGATCGTAACTCAAGGTCACAAATTGGCGGACGGCTTTTTCGGCATCGGTCGGAGAATACAGCGGTTCGACCGGAGGAAGGTTCTGTTTCGCGCGCTTCTTGGAGACATATTCTGCGTCCGCGCGCTGGATTTCAGCCGAGTCCTCCAGCATGATGCTCGCGAGATCGCGCGTGGCAAACGTGCAATAGATATTGCCGCTAAACCCTTGACGGCAGAGTGTCGGCAGATTGCCGCAATGATCGATATGAGCGTGGCTCAGGATGACGGCGTCGATCCGAGCCGCATCGAACGGGAGGTTGCGATTGCGCTCAATGGATTCGGATCTCTTGCCTTGAAACAGACCGCACTCCATGAGAAGCCGCTGGCCGTTCACCTCCATCAGGTACATTGAACCAGTCGTGGTGCGCGTCGCGCCGAGGAAATGAAGTCGCATGCCGGGTGAGTTTACGGATGCCGAAAGGTAATGCGGGCTTTCCCGAGGTCGTAGGGTGACATTTCAACGTTCACCTTGTCACCAACGCTTATCCGAATGAAATTCTTCCGCATTTTGCCCGAGATATGCGCGAGGACTTCATGCCCGTTGGGCAGGGCGGCGCCAAACATGGTTCCCGGCAAAACCTGAGTCACGGTTCCCATAACTTCGATCGGCTCTTCTTTAGCCATTTTGCACCGATAATGTTGTGTTTCGAATGGTCCTTCTACCACGCAAAATCAAGTTCGACAATACCGGCCTTGGACCGTGGTGGACCGTGGACCGTTTTGGACCGTTTGGACAGTTGGGCCGTCCGTCCACAGCGGTTGTCAAAACATTGAGACATGATGATTTTGTCCAATCCATTGGGTGCGATGAAAACCGTCGGTCAGGAGCGCAGGGTTCACGCTGCAGAACCGTTCGCAGAGTCGAAAGGTTCCGAAAAGTTTCGAGTCGTCCGGCGGTTTCACGTTCTGCAGCCGTGAACGCTGCGGTCCTCTGACCGACAGTTTTGATCGTACCCCAATTCATTTCCGCATCTTGAAAAGGATGGCTACTCTGGCTTGAGAGCGGAACGGGTTTGCCAGGAGCCAGCCAGGACAGACAAAATCATGAAGGACAAAATCATTCAAAATCATCAGTGGTTTCAAAATGGCATTGGAAAACGCGCGCCAACTGGTTAGAGTCGTCCTCGCCCGACATGAAAAACAATTCCTTAGCGACCTTTCTTGTGGCCTTGCTTGCGCTGAGCGTAGCCGCGACGGCTGTCCTGTCCTATACTTATGTGCAGTCGATGCGACGGCTCCAATTCCTCCAGGCTCACGGCAATCAAATCAATCAGAGCCGCCAAATGTTGCAGCGGCTCGTAACCGACGCTGTCGAATACAGCAAACACAACCCAGCCATAGAACCGATCCTGGAGTCAGTCGGCATCCATGTAAAGCCTGACGCGGCGCCAAATGGTCCTTCGACGAACACTCCGTCCCAATTGCCTTCCAGCAAGAAATAAAATAATCATGACAATTCCTGAAAAGCCGCTCGATCCCCCACTTCGTTCGGAAGCCTCGCTGGAGGAGTTGCTCGAATCATATCGATCGTTGCGCAACCTTTTTCATATCGTCCTCGTCACGCTGCTCGTCCTGACAGCCAGTTTTTTTCTTTTCCTGCTCCGCGAAGTCAGTCAGATACGCCGCCAAACCAAAGAGCTGGTCCAATTTGTGGACAACTACGAAAGGAATAACCTCCCGGCCATGCTGGAGTTCAAAAGCAAATTGCAAGAATTTGCCAAGGCTTACCCAGACTTTGGAAACGAAGTGTTAGCCAAGTACATCAGCTCGACCAACGCCGCCGTCAGCGGCATCTCGACCAATGCCGAACCGGCAGCCACTAACACTGCCGGACGAATTCCGGTGACGCCTGTGAAGTGAGGATAGGAAGTTCGCCCGCCGCCCGTCCGCATCTCACCGCCATTCGGTTAAGTCCTGTCTTTGGAGAGCATTTCCCAATCCTAATCTTAATCCTAATCTCCGGTCACAACGTTCGTTGAAGATTAAGAGTAGGATTAGGATTACATTACGAGTAAGAACCGAACTGTAATGGCCTGCATCCTGCCGTTTGGCCTGTGAAATGGCGTCGCGCCGGCAACGGGATTCGATGTGTTTAGGCCTCTTCTTTTCCAACCAACTCAGATCGGCCCTCGGCGCGAGCAGGCAGCGCGGAGCCGCAATTCCAACAGAACTTAGCGTTCGCAGACGAAGCTTCGGAACAGAAGGCGCATTGCGTCTGTGACCCAAGTGCCGTGCGCTTTTGAAGCATTAAGTTGCGGATGTAAGGAATCCAAGTGAAGGCGTAAGCAAAGATGAATACCGAGTCTTTCTGATAGAACAAAGCATAAGTCAGCAGACAAAAGGAACCGCATAAACTCAGCCACCAAAAGGAGACAGGAACTACCACTCGTTTGCGTTTTTCGGAAGCAAACCACTGGACCATAAACCGGGCAAAGAATGCGGCGTTCCCAAGCCACCCAATCACCTTCCAAAAATGCCATTCAATCCCGAGGAATTTGTTATTGCTCCAGAGCCAATCGATCATCGTCGCATTTAGCCCCATGCCTTCAGCACTGACAAACGAAAACTCTAATGGCGAGTCTAGTCTCCATAAACCGGACGCAGGAGCGCGGCGTTCACGCCGCTTCAAATTCCCAATGTCGCAGAAACTTCGAACACAGAAGCAGCGTTTACGTCCCAGAAACGTGAAGCAGCCGGACGGCCCGACAGTCCAATAATGTCGCTTTATGACTCCGAACGTTCCTGAAGACGCGCTGCGGGTGCTCTTTGAGAACAGTCCCGACGCGGTCTGGCTGCTGGATGTGCCGCCGTCGCGACTATGGGAGCAGACATTGCCAAGATCCATGGCATCAGCGAATCGACCGCAAAGAAGCATGTCCTTGAAATCTTTGGGAAGCTTGGAGTCGAGACGCGCAGCGCTGCAACACCCCGTGCTTTGGAAGTTTTGGGAACAGCTGGGAACCAGACGCGAACGCCTCGCGAACGCCTCGTCTTGCTTGATCGCGCTTGCAATTGTCACCGAACAGATTAATGACATCCGTCAACGGATGAGACTTGTGTTCGTCATCGCCGCCTTTGTGGCGACGTTTTGCGCAAAGGGCCAACAAGGGCCGCCAGGGAGCGCAGAGCAAACGATCTCAGACGTTCCCCCCGAAACCGCTGCCCGCCCTGCATCGAAGGTCCCAAGCTGACCGCTTTGACCCGGGGAAGGTCGCGCCGTGAGCGGGACTGCCAGCACCAACGAGTATCGATGGACGTTTGGCGTTCGCGCCATCGCCAGCCAAATTGACCGTGCGACACTGCGCACGACGCTGACTTATCGGGTTGTTCCTCGGCTCACCTTGGGCGTTGAATATAACCCTCTTGCTTCTGATGTTAACCCGCTGGCTAATTGGCTCATTATTCAGGAGAAAGAGCATCAACCTGCCCTCATTGCGGGAACCAGTTCTGACCGCATCGGAACACCGCACGGACAATCGTTTTACACGACGCTCAGCAAGAGCCTTGAACCCGAAATTGGTCTTCCGATTGCGCCCTACGCAGGCGTTTCGTATGGCACGTTTGAAGATCGATTCCGTCCGATTGCTGGCGCAAATCTGGAGCTCCCTCACCGATTCTCGGCACAGGTCCTTTTTGATGGCGTTCATGTCCATCCCATTCTCAGCTATTCGCAGAGCCGTCACGTATTCTCGTTGATTCTGGTTCGCGGAAAGGACCCTGGTCTCAGTTATAGCATTTCGTTCTGAGAAAGGATTGCTCGATCATGCCGATTGGCAATCGGCGAAACAGCAGACTGGGCAGTCTGCGCTGCGCTATACAGGAAGCGTCTCGCGCGTTCAGCATAAGCTGCTCGCTTTCGTAAATATGCTGTCCCAAACATCGACAACTCTCTCAATTAATAAGACCTGTATATGTATGGATAACGAACCGGCAACTGTGGGACTGGAACACTTCGGCGAGCTCGAAACCTACCCTTTGCTCGCCGCTCTCCGAAATCGTCGCTCGAGGCGATTCGCCAAAGGCATGAAAATGGATTCGGGACCGCTGGCTTTCACCAGCCGATTCAAGCCAGCTCCCTTGACCGAAGCTGAGGAAGCTGCGCTCGCCTTCGCAGCGACGGGAATTACTGCCTACGCACTGGCTGATCTCTGTTTCGCCAAAGGGCAAGGCGGTAACATGATGGCTGGCTTGATCGGCCGAACCATTGCCAGTGGCGATGGCGTTCAGGCAGTCGCCCTCGCTGTAATCAATGACGATGCGGCCTATCTTATTAAGCGCCCGCGCGACTTAAGCGCTCGCGAGGTCACCGAGTTCATTGATTCAAACAAACGAGGCGCATTCACGGAAACATATCGGCGAAGCAGAATGAAAATCAAAGATGGCCGCGTTGCGCCCTCCGTGAATCCGCTTTTTAACGTCCCGATCAATCGGTGGTCCGCGCACGCTCTGGGCACGACTTGCTTTTGCCGATCAGTGATTTGACGTTAATTTACATTAACGGCCTGCTGGAAGTGCTCAGTGAATCTACCGGCGCCTTCATCGTCGATGAGCGAGCCAACTTTCGACCCGCGGGTTTGAAACGCTTTGCGCGCAGTGCCGGCGGACATCTCGAGGACGATCCGAGCATAGGCCGTCTCGCCACGATCAAACATGTCGAACTGATGGTCGCGGAGTTCGTCGCCATCGAACAAGACATGATGTTGCAAAACCCCGGCTTGATGTCGCAAGCACTCGGACTAGGCGGCTTCCCCAATTTCGCAAACCACGAGTACGGCTGGTTTGAAGCGTTGGGATTTAGAATGGGCCGGATGCGCGCCAGCCAGTATTTGGGAGCCAATGCGCCGACGGCATTGGGAATGCGCCTGCTCGGCCGCGACCCCTTGGTTCCTTACCCGCTTGGCTTGGAAGTGGACGGCTGCGCAGTCCTCAAACCTTGCGCGCCGCCGTTCTATTCCTCGATGGCCGATGCCGTGCGTGCCGTCGTGAATATGAAATTCGGACTACAAGGAGTTCTCCGTAACAAGGATTGCAATCCAGCGTGGCGCGACGCGGAGGCTGTCTCAGAAAAAATTCCAGGCCTTAGCGAGCAGGCCATCGCAGCCACCGCGGCTTATTGCGAATATGTGTGGGATCGTTATGGGCGGTTCCCTGCGCATGTGGCGCCGTTTCGGACCGTCGTGGCCTATCAGGCTGCACATCTGGATGTCGAATTCTATGATCGGTTTTACAAACCGGAAGCGTTGTCCGAAGCGCAGCGAAAGGACTTTGCCAAACGGCGAAACAGTTCAAGCCGGTAAGAGCGCAAGACCGTCTTTCAAGAGCGGCTGGAAGATCGACGCCGAACTTCAACGCGTTCAATCCAAGGCACATCAACCACGTCGTGTCCGCCTTGTGGGAGAAAAATAATCAGCGTGTCGCCGTCTGGCGACAACGCAGCGAACTCCGGATGAGGAATTGTATATCTCTTTTTACTTCCCGTGCAGATTGTAATCGGCCGAAACGGGCTTGTTCGCAGGAGTGTCCTGAGTTCATCCGCTTTCATCGATGCATGTTTGCCATAGCCTCTGCCTGGTTTCAAGCATTTGCGTTCCCCACGCATTCGCAGCACTCGTTGCCCGGATCGAACTGGAATGTCGAAATCACATCTGCGCCAACAGGTCCTGAGCTGACACCACAGCCAGGATGACGCAACCCTCTTCGGAAAAATTCTCGCCGTGCGAGGTTCCAGCGTCGGCATGGTGGAAATCTCCGGCGCGCAGAACGCGTCCTTCAATATGGAGATCACCCGAAAGGACATAGAGTTCTTCCGGCCCAGAATGCGTGTGGGCCGGATAATGGCAGCCCGCCTCAAGCCGGCCCATCACCACGGCGTAACCGCGATTCGAATCAAGCGACAACAATTTGACCGATGCTCCGCGCACTTTAAGGTTTCGCCACCCGGTTTGATCGTGCTGCCGAATCAATCGATAACCGGGCCCGGCTGCTGAGGGCTGGTCCGCTGGTTCAACTTGCTTCAGCAGTTTGGCCTTTAACCCATGGGGCGCTTGTTGCAGGGGCAATGATTCGGCGACCGCAACCGCGACGTCCGCAAAGGCTGAGCTTTCTTGCTTGAGAGCAACTTCACCCGAAGACAAGAGCCTTTGAAACTCTTGCGCGTCCTCGCCATCCAAGGCGCCGGTCGCCTGGAGCGCGGCTAACTCTTGCAAACGCTGTGGATCAATCATCACTGTGCTGGCGCACGTCGCTGCGCCGATCAATATACTAATTCCGCCCATGATCTCCCAAGGATTTCTCCAACGCATCACGAAGCTTGAGCAACCCGCGCCGGATTCTGGCTTTGATAGTGCCCAACGGTTGCCCCAACTTCTCCGCAATGTCGGTCTGGGTCAACCCGCCAAAGAAGGCCAATTCGATCGCTTGCCGCTGTTCAGGGAGGAGCGAGACCAAAGCCGTCCGAATGAGCGCTGCTCTCTCTCCGCTTTGGGCTAACTGGTCCGAACTCGGCTGCGCCAATACTGAACTGCCGGATTCGTCAAGAATCTCTTCGATCAAGCGGAAACGCCCCTGCGAAGACCGCAACCGGTCAATCGCCCGATTGCGCGTAAGAGTGACGAGCCAGCTGGCCGGTTTGCCCAGGGCGGCGTCAAATTGCGCGGCTCTTTGCCAGATTTGCAGAAAGACCTCTTGAACTGAACCACGTCCTCGGCTTCTTTGGGATCATTGAGAATCCGGAGGGCCAGCGTAAAGAGAAGCGCGGAGAATTGATCGTCGAACTTGGTAAACGCTTGCGCATCCCCTCGCGCAATCTCACGCAGGAGTTGGACCTCGATTGGTTCAGATGCTTCCGGCATAGCTGAAGGTGGCGAATGAAACCCCTGGACCCGAAGTAAGGCTTCAGCCAGAACTTTGGGAGCCATCCATTCGCGACAGTCAACAGCAAGACACATGGGCTTTGGCAAGTTTCGCCGTTTAAGCTTATTACGATCCGCTTCGCTGAATAGATGCAGGTAGAGCGTTTCTCGAAACAGATTTCCGGATAGGTAGGGCAAACCTGCGGTTTGCCGGAAACGCGGCCGCGTTTCCCTGCCTATCCGGAAATCCGTTTCGAGAAACGCTCTAACGCGGACTTTCGTTAAAGCACAGCTGTGGACGCGTCCTGCTGGCGTTGAATTAAGCTCCTATGAAAGCTGGTTGGATCGAGACCGGAAGCGTAGTCGTGCATTCCGACGAGAATCCGAGAGAGAACATCGTTTGCGCCGGGCCGCGGATATGTCACTGACAGCACCGGCCGATTGTCATCGCACATCCAACCGTACCTTCGCGCGCTCGGATTCGCCGGATCGTAATCCAAATTGCCGGGCAGTTCATGCCCAGCACCGAGCTTTCGTGAATGGCAACCCACGCAACTGCGATCGAGAATTGCTCGCACGTCACGCCAATATTCCACCTTTCGAAAAAGATTTTGCTGCCTGCCCATCAAGACGGGCGAGACACCTGTCCTACTGGCTGAATGATCGCGCGTAAGCGCGAAACGAGCAACATCCGAATCGACTTTGCCATTCAGACCTGTTACACGACGGCTCATCATCATGCGCGAGCGGATATTAATCACCGGCCCAGGCGGCCGTGTCGGCACGCAGATTGTTCCTTTGCTACGCGAGCATTTTTCCTTGCGCCTGCTTGATGCGCAGGCATTGCCGTCCGAGGGCGATGATGAAGTTGTCCAAGGGGACATTCGTGACTTTGAACTCTTACGCAAAGCCTGCGAAGGCGTGGCCGCGATGGTCCACCTTGCGGCTGTTTCGGACGAAGCCGATTTTCACACGCGCTTGCTGCCGATGAATCTCCTCGGTGTTTACAACGCGTTCGAGGCGGCCCGTCAAGCGCGTCTGCGCAAGGTCGTGTTTGCAAGCACTTGCCAAACGATATTGAACTACGGCGACGGTGTCTGGGTCACCCCCGAAATGCCGGTCCGTCCGCGCACGATCTATGCCTGCACGAAGGTTTTTGGCGAAGCGCTGGCGCGGCATTATGCGGATTGCCATGGCATGTCGATGGTCTGCCTGCGCATGGCGTGGTTCCAGCCGTATGACAGCCCGGGGCTGCGCAACCAACCCGAGATGTTGACGCATTGGTGCAGCCCACGCGACTTGACGCAACTGATCGTGAAATCCATTCGCGCTGATCTTCAGTTTGGAATTTTCTTTGGTCTGTCGAATAACACAGGGCGCTTCTGGGACCTCAGCAATGCTCGGCAATTGATCGGATATGAACCGCAAGACAACGGAGCACATTACTTGAATTTGTCAGAGGCCAAACCCAATTCGATAAACAAGCAGAAGTGAAAGAGGAAGAACTATGAAAGTCACTCGGAGATCATTTCTCGGCGCGGCCGCGGCCGCGGCCGCAACTGCCGTCTCGGGCGCTGAACCACACGCTGCCGCAGCGCAGAAGACGGGAAGAGTTAAGTTCGGAATATCGACTTACTCCTACTGGCATTTTCGGACGCCAAAGGTCCCAATCGAAACGGTCATCGAGAAAGCCAGCCGACTTGGCGTTGAAGGTGTCGATGTCCTGCACCGGCAAATGGACGGCGAGGATCGCGCGTACCTCCAAAAGCTGAAGCGCCATGCCTTCACCCATGGAATCGATCTCATTTGTCTTTCGATTCATCAAGATTTCGTCGATCCGAAACCCGAGGTGCGCCAAAAGGATATTGATCACACGATTCGTTGCATCGAACTCGCCTGCCAGATGGGCATTCCATGCATTCGCCTGAATTCCGGCCGTTGGAATACCATCGCGTCCTTTGACAAACTGATGGAAGCGCGCGGAGAAGAGCCGATCCTGCCCGGTTATACCGAGGATGACGGATTCAAGTGGTGCATCGATTGCATCGAGAAATGCCTGCCGAAAGCTGCTGAGTGTGGTGTGTTGCTGGCATTGGAAAATCACTGGGGTTTGACCCGGACGCCCGAGGGACTATTGCGCGTCGTCAACGCTATTAACTCGCCGTGGCTCGGTGTGCTGATGGACACGGGAAACTTTTTGGAGCAGCCGTATGAAAAGCTGAAGATGATCGCACCCAAAACTGTGTTCGTGCAGGCCAAGACCTACTACGGCGGCGGCGAATGGTACACGCTCGATTTGGATTACCGCCGAATCGCAACGATGCTCGCGGAAGTCAATTATCACGGATACATCTCGCTCGAGTTCGAAGGCAAAGAGGCAGCCGACAGCGGTGTGTCGAAGAGCATTGAGATGCTGCGAAAGGCATTTGGAGGCTGATAGGAGCGCGGACCGCCGAGTCCGCGAGAAAGAACTTGGGCATGCCAAATAACGCGCGGACTCGGCGGTCCGCGCTCCTATCACGTCAATCAAACATTTTCCCTGGATTCAGAATGCCGTTTGGATCGAGGGCGCGGCGAAGCTCGCGCATGACGCGCATTTGAGCCTCGCCGGCGAACTTGGGAAGAAATGATTTCTTGGCAAGCCCGATGCCATGCTCCCCGGTGATAGTGCCCCCTAAGCGAATCGCTTCGTCGAAGATTTCCTTGAATGCTTCTTCGACGCGATGCATCTCCTCCTTGTTGCGCTCGTCCGTCAGAAATGTCGGGTGCAAGTTTCCGTCGCCCATGTGCCCGAACGTTCCAATCTTGAGTCGATACTTCTTGGCGACGGCTTCGACAAATCGGATCATCCTCGCCAGTTCACTGCGCGGAACAGTGGCATCCTCGAGGATGGTTGTTGGAGACACGCGCGCGAGCGCCGAGAAGGCGGACCGCCGCGCGCTGGCTAATTTGACTCCTTCGGCCTCGTCCTGGGCGACGCGGACTTCCAGCGAGCCGCGTTCGCGGCAAATGCTCTCCATCTGAGCGGCTTCTTCGGCGACGACGGCGGGATGTCCATCTGTTTCCATAAGAAGCAGCGCTTCACAATCGAGCGGCAACCCAATCTTCGCGTAACCTTCAACGCAATGAATGGTCGTGCGATCCAAAAACTCGAGCGTGCAAGGAATAATTTGCGCCGCGATGATAGCCGAGACCGCCTCAGCAGCATGGTCCATCTGGGCGAAGGTCGCGACCATTGTTTTCTTGGCTGCTGGCTTAGGAATCAGCCGCAGCAAAACTTTCGTGATGATGCCGAGTGTTCCTTCGGACCCGACAAACACATCTTTCAACGAATAACCCGCCACGTCCTTCACACACTTGTTGCCCATCCACATGATCTCGCCCGTTGGCAGCACGATCTCCAACCCCATGACATAATTGCGCGTAACTCCGTATTTCAAACCGCGCAATCCGCCCGAATTTTCGGCCACATTCCCGCCAATGGTCGAAATTTTCATTGAACCCGGATCTGGCGGGTAAAACAAACCGGCGGCGCCCGCAGCGTCGGCAATTGCCAAAGTCGTCACGCCCGGTTCGACGAGCATGGTCAGGTTGGCGCGGTCCAGTTCGAGGATTTTCTCCATTCTGACCGTGCAAAGGACAATGCAATCCGCGCTGGGAAGACTGCCTCCGCTGAGCCCAGTGCCGGAACCGCGAGTGACAATGGCGCTTCGCGTCTTGTTCGCGAGCTTCAGAACGTTTGAGATCTCTTCTGTTGTGTTGGCGAAGACCACGCAGCCCGGCATTTGCTGCAGTGCTGCTGTGCCGTCGAACGAATAGGGAATGATATCTTCACGCGAGGTTAAGACGTTACCCGGTCCTGCCAAAGTTCGCAGCTCATCGAGGATGTTTGCATTCAGCGCCATAGTGTGTGAACCGGATAGAACGGCGGTTGAAGGATGGATTCAAGCGCAAAGAAGCCTGGAGTGAACTTTCGCAACGAAGTCTGCCGCGACGCGTTTGGAGCGGGCGGAGCTTGCTCCCGCTTTTGGGGGCGTGGCGGCCCAGTTTATGCGAAAGCGCCAGCGCGCCGGACGCAGTCCAAACGCTGCGCGTGCTCGGTCACGGCACTGAATACTTTGCTAGTCATTAAACGGCCCATCCCGTTCAAACGTTACTCGTACCGCAACGCCTGAATGGGGTCCAACCGCGCCGCCTTTATGGCCGGGAACAAGCCGGCGAGTACACCGACAAACGCGCTGAAGAGGAACGCGATCGCCAGCGAATTCAAAGTAATGACAGGCGTGTTTTCGGTTGGCGAAATTACGGTGAGCAAATGCACGACGGCATACGAGGTGGCGATGCCGGCGATGCCGCCGAGAATTGCGATGACGATGCTCTCGACGAGAATCTGAATAAAAACGTCGCTGAAGGTTGCACCGATCGCCTTGCGAATGCCGATCTCACGAATGCGCTCGGTAATGCTGGCCAGCATAATGTTCATGATCCCGATGCCACCGACCAACAGGCTGATCGCCGCAATGAAACCACCGCTCATTCGCGCATTGCGAATCGCTGTGGTGATTCCTTCCGACCAATTCTCCTGCGTCCGGAAGGAAAAATCCTCAATGCCCTTGTGCGTGTGCATGAGAACGTTTTTGGCCTGTTGCAATGCGGGTTCGAGCAATTCGATGTCCGCTACCTTGACGAAAAGCGTGGATAGCCGCGGATCCGGCACCGAGTTCGTGCCGGCGCCTCCCGAACGAAACTTGATCCACATCGTGTTCAGCGGAATGTAGACCGTTGCATTCTTCCAGCCGTACACCCAGCTATTCTGGCCGCGGCCACCGCCCCACCCGCGCCGGCGTTCGGGACCAGTCTGCGCTACTTTCGGCTGATTTCTTTCGATCTCGCGCAGCTTTTTCTCCTGCTCGCTTTCGTACCTCTGAAACATGCCAACGACACGGAAGGGCTGGTTATTAATGTTGATGGTTTGACCGACCGGATTGATGTCATATCCGGTTTCTTCCGGCGAACCGAAAAGCTGATCGCGAATCGCGGCCCCAATCACACAGACATTCCACGCATTCTCGTCATCCACCTCGTTGAACATCCGGCCGTACTCGAGCACATGCTGATTCATCTCAATCGCACTCGGCAAAGTGCCGACAAGATTGAGCCGTTCGCGAACGGCGCGTGTGCCCTTCGTCGCCAAACTGCTGCTGCCTCCGCCACCCCAGCCACGCCCGAACGACATTCTCATCTCGGGCGTGACCAGTTTGATCAATGGCGCGCTTCGCTGCAGGGCGTACACATCATGAACCGTGGAGCCGACAGCTTGATCCTCCAAATGCTTCTGATGTATCGGGACATCTTGAGCCTCAATCTCCACTTTTTCCAAACCTCCAATGGCCACGAGCGCTTCCTTCATCCCGTTCTCCATGCCTTTGACGAGGGCTGACATCGCCACCAGACTGGAGACACCCAAAATGATGCCGAGCATCGTGAGGACAGAACGGAACTTATGCGCCCAGATTTCTTTGAATCCGATAACAATGGCGTTCCAGAGGTTCATGATTTAGCCCAATGGCGGCGGAGTTGTTGTGTTGCGTGAATGTGATGCGTGATCCGTAAATCGTGACGCAGCCAATCCGGCGAGCTTCGGATCCACGTTCTTCGCGATTTTGCCGTCGCGGATTTCGATACGGCGGGGAGTGACCGCGGCAATTTCAGGATCGTGCGTGACGAGCGCAATCGTTCGGCCTTCCTGGCTGAGCTGACGGAAAAGGGTTAGAATCGCTTCGCCCGTGTTCGAATCCAGGTTTCCCGTTGGTTCATCGGCAAAGACGATTCTCGGACTGTTAACCAAGGCGCGGGCGATGGCTACACGCTGCTGTTGGCCGCCGGAGAGCTGCATCGGACGGTGTTTGCTGCGGTTCTCCAAGCCCACGAGCTTCAGAGCATCCATGGCTCGCCTTCTCCGTTCCCGTCCGGAGATGCCGCTGTAGACCATTGGCAGTTCCACGTTTTGGAGGACATTGAGCTTGGGAAGAAGGTTAAAGAATTGAAAGACAAACCCGATCTTCTGATTGCGAATCGCGGCTAGTTCTCGCGTCGAGGCATTGTGAATCCTCGTTCCATCGAGCTGAATCGTCCCCCGCGTCGGAGAATCGAGACATCCCAAAATGTGCATCAATGTTGATTTGCCGCTGCCCGAGGGTCCAATGATCGATATGAATTCTCCCGTATCGATGTCGAGCGAGACATCGTCCAAGGCGCGAATTTCTTCGCCTCCCAAGTGATAAATCTTGCTGACGTTACGCAGTTCGACGAGAGCCATATCCTTCCTCAATTTCGCGCACGGCACGCATCAACTTGGCAGGACAAGCGCGTCCCGCCTGTCCCTGCTTTTGGTGTACGCAAATGCTAGACAGGCGAGACGCCTGTCCTGCGACCGATTCATAGAGAGAGGACAATTGCATATTGCTTTAGCGCGTCGCGCCTGTGCCACCCCCCGAGACTTTGGCGCCAGCCGCCGCACCAGATCGTTGTCCGCCGGAGCTGCCGCCAGACGTAGATTCCCTGGAGCTAGAGTTGCTCGGTCCCGCGAGGCGCTGGTTATTCGCCCCGGCATCGGCGGCTTTTGTGGCTCCGCTCGCTGAAACTGGATTGCTGGAAGACTTGCCTCCGACTCGCGGGCCGGCAATTATAGCCTTGGGTCCAGTCAATGCTTGCGCCCCTGTTTTCATCCTTTTGTCCTCTAACGAGACGACTTCACCAGCGGCAAGACCACTCAACACTTCGGCAAAATCATAATCTGCTATTCCAATTCGAATGGGCCGCTTTTCAAAATCCTCTCCGTTCTTAACGTAAGCAAATCGTTCCCCTTGTTCGGTAAAGACGGCAGCTAGCGGAACCGCGACCGCGTTCTCCACCGACGCTACCGGAATGGCCAGATTAGCTGTCATGCCTGGACGCACGCGCGGATCGATGTCCTTGATCAGGATGCGAGCGGCGTATCCCTTAATGCTATTCTTGATCGTCGATTGAGGGGCAACGCGCTCGACAACTCCCTGCATCGTAAGGCCCGGGACCGACTCGACCTGAATGTCAACCTCCTGGTTTGGCGAAAGCCGGGTGACATCCGCCTGATTGACGTGAGCGTTAATAATCATTTTGTTTAGATCGGCGATGGTAAGAACTTCGGTTCCGCTATTGAATCCACCCGAACCAGAAACAGCCTGACCAATCGAGACTGGGCGCGTTAGAACCGTACAATCAAATGGCGCGCTAATCTTTGTTTTCGACAGTCGATCCTTAATGAGTTCGAGGCTCTTCTTGGCTCGGTCGAGGGAGTTCTTCGCGAGTTCGTATTCGGTTTTCGTGTCTTCGTACAATTCCTGAGAAATCAGTTTCTCTTCGAAGAGTTCCTTGCTGCGATGATAATTTCGCTCCGTCTTGGCCCGTTGCAGTTCGGCGCCTTCAATCTCGGTTTCCTTGGAAGCTTTCTCGATCTGAAGGTCGGTGTCATCCAGCGTAAACAACACATCGCCTTTCTTGACGCTGTCGCCAATATCCACCGGCAGAGTGCGAATCTTGCCATTCACTTCGGGCCGAACGGAAACTTGTTCGGCTGGACCGATGTCGCCGGCGGCGCTCACTTTAAAGTTAATGTCCCGGTTTTCGACCACGGCGGTGGTTGGCCGCCCGGACGCAGCGGCGAGTGGCGAAGAATTTTGCGACTGAGGCCACTGCCGCCAGGCCAGGAAACCGCCGGCCAGAACGACCGCCAAAATAACGATCCATTTATTCATGATACGTTTACGTATCAACTATGGTATCTGCTTGGGTTACTCATGTAAATCGAAACTCCGACAAAAATGCTGACTCGTCGGAGCGCCCAAAAGTTCATATTAATATTATATTACGATGGATATGTGGCCGGATGCGTTACACCAAATCTTCACCGCTGCGGCCACCCTCATTCGGCGTCATTGGCGGGGGCTTCTGAGCATCCGGGAACGCTTGCGCTTCAGCGAAGAAGCGTTCCATCTCCTTCTGGCCGGCCTAGTCGGAGTCGTCGGCGGAATTACCAACCTGGTTTTCTCCCTATGCATCGACCTTGTTCAGGCCTTGAGTCTCGGACATTCAGGGAACCTGATCGAGATAGCGCACAATCTTGCTCCGTGGCAACGGTTAATTATTCCCGGCCTGGGAGGAATCGTGGGCGGATTGGTGCTTTATTGGGGACTTCGCCTCGTTGGTCCGCAGGGCTCTAACAACATCCTCGAAGCAGTCGTGGCCGGAGATGGACGCTTGCGAATGCGCAGCGCCTTAGTTAAGGCAACTTCATCGCTCGTAAGCATTGGCACGGGCGCTTCGATCGGCCGCGAGGGATCAATCACTCAATTGGCCGCAACACTCGTTTCCAAAGCCGGTCAACTCGCTGATTGGCAGCCCTATCGGTTGCGGTTGCTTGTGGCCTGCGGAGCAGCCTCGGGCATGGCTGCGGCTTACAACGCTCCCGTGGCGGGCGCCGTTTTGCCGCGCAGATTGCCCTCGGCAATTTTGCGATGAACCTGTTTGCGCCGCTGGTCTTCGCGTCAGTCGTGGCGACGATGGTATCACGCAGTTTCTTCGGGATCGATCCGCTCTACCGGGCGCCACCGTTGGAATTCCGTGAAGTGACCCAACTGTTTTGGTTTCTGTTGATGGGAATGCTCGCGGGAGGGCTGGGAGCTGTCTTCCTGAAAATGCTCCGCTATAGCGAAGAAGCGTTCGCGCGCTTGACCCGGCCGATTTACGAACGGCTTGCCCTTGGCGGACTAATGGTTGGGACGCTCGCGCTCGCTTTTCCGGACGTTTGGGGAAATGGTTACAGCGTTGCCAATCGAATTCTGCAAGGGGAATTTCCCATTTGGTTTTTGCTCGGCATTTTCCTGGCTAAACCTTTGGCCACGGTGATCACGGTTGGCTCCGGCGCCGTCGGAGGGGTGTTCACGCCTACCTTGTTTCTGGGGGTTGCGCTTGGCAGCTTGTTTGGGACAATCCTGCATCGGGCTGGCTGGGCGGAAAATCTCGATGTGGGCGCCTTTGCGTTACTAGAGATGGGGAGTGTCTTGGCAGCAACGGTTCATTCGCCGCTCCTGGCGTTAATCATGATCTTCGAGATTTCGCTTAATTACACGTTGATGCCGCCGTTAATGTTGGCCTGCGTGATTTCCACTTTGGTGGCGCGCCGTCTTCATCCGGAATCCGTTTGCACGGAACCACTGCGGCGCAAGGGCGTCGATGTAGAGCGGGAAAGCCAGCAAATCGGCGCGGCCACTCTGCAAACGGTTGGTGAACTGATGCGCGAACCCGTGAAGCCGCTCCGCGAGACAGCTGGTTTTCGGGAAATCGCCGACCGCTTTCTGACGAGCCCAAACAATTTCCTTCCGGTCGTAGACGTTGAGAGCCGTTTGCTGGGCGTGGTGGCTTTGCACGATTTGAAGGAATATCTCAATGCTGGCCAGGAATTGGATAGCGTGACTGCCCATGACGTGATGCGGCCTGCCGAGGGCGCGACCTGTGTTCCGCCGGCTTCGTCAAACCCCGCGGCATGCCAGAACACACTGGCCTGCCGGGTTTGCCCCCCGAGCGCGACATTGCCGCGCATGAGTTCCTCGGCGACGGCTTTGTCGGAGGTCTTTTCTAGTATGCTTCGGTATTTTTCCTTTTCAGCCAAACCTTTTGCCATGTCGTTGAACGAAGCGGTTAATTGGCCGATTTCGTCTCCCGAACGCACCAGCACTTTCACGCCAAAATTGCCGCGCTGAATCTCATTGGTGCCCCGCACCAGCTCGCGGATTGGCACGGATAAGCCGTGCGAAAGCAGAAAACTCATGGCTAATGCGCCAACCAAACCGAGACCGCCCGTCGAGAAGATCAACAGCCGAAGATTGCGCTCTTCTGTCAAAGATTTTCGGATGGAAATGAGCGCGACCAAATAGGCTTTGGCAAGATGCGAGTCGGGATTTAGCGCCTGATAAAAGACCCGATGCGGATCGCCGTCAAAGTCCTCGACCAGGTCCTCGGCTTCACTAGTGCGCTTCAAGTGTTCGCCAACGCGTTTGGCCAGACTCTCGCGTCTAACGCCAGCAATCGATTGCGAATAGATGCGATCCTCAAATAAGAATGCCCGCCTTCATTTCGTTTCCTCCTTCTAAATCTGGCGTGGGAAAACCGACTGCCAGGGCCCCGAGGACATTACCACTGGCGGCGTCGATGACTTTGGTGGGGATCGCTTGCTGAAGTTCCATCTGCCCATCCTTATTCTCCGGGGTAATGTAGATCACGACCTGTTTATCAGTTTTGTTGAGAACTTGGCCCGCTTGCCCGAGCTGTTGTTTCAACCGTTTCTGACTCGTGAATAATGTCAGGTTTGTCGAGGAGGAAGGGGATAAAATGACTTGACCGTTGGTTCCCAGAAAAAGGTAAAAGGTTACACGAAGCGCATTCGTGTCGGCGGCATCCGACTCGATCAATCTTCGGATATCGAGTTCGTTTTTAGCTGTGTCGTACAAGTCTTCTGTTTCTCCGTCGGCCACTTCTTCCAGAGCCAGCTGCAAGCGCCTGGTCTTGACAAAGCCCGCTGATGTTTGCTTGAAGCCGTTGAGCACGTACCCTTGTTTGTTCGCAAACGCGTTGTTCTGGCTTTGAAAAAGCCTGGCATAAAGGTCCCGGTAGCTTTCCTGAAATTTCTTTTGCGATATCGACAGCGTTGCGCCGGTCACGCCGGCGACCACGACCATCATCGCGAGAAGCAGCCTGATTGGAAAACTAAGGGCAGGCATGGAACCAATGGAAAAGCGCTCGACTCATTTGCCGGGAAAGTCCGCGCGCACTTTGCTCCCCTCCTTTAGCTCCACTGTTTGCTGCTGCACATTTCGGTCATCCACCCACGCCTTTAGGACGTACTTGCCAGCAGGAATATTTTTAATCGTCAGCTGATACTTGCCCTCAGCATCGGTTTTCACAAAGTGCGGCGTGTCGAGCACCAAAATCACGGCCTGCATATGGTCATGGATTTCGCAGCCAATCTTCACTGTTCCGGGCTTGTCGAACGTCACCACGGGCTGCTTCTCTTCTTCCTTTCGATAACGTCCCAGATCAAACTTCTTTGTCTTCGAGTACGAGCAAACGTGATGAAAGTCGTCGTCGAGATTCGGGAATACGACCGAAGCGCCTGTCCGGACCGGCAGCAGCGCCGGCATGAATTGAAAATTCTTTTGGCTGACTTGGTTCGTTGGCGTGGAAGGCGGTGCGGACGCCGGAAACGACCCCTCCAAAAAGACGACGGCGCTGGGTGGCTCCGGAAGCGCGACGGCTCCCGATTTTTGCTGGTAGCGCGCCGCTGCTGCCGCACTCGACCGTCCCGCAGGTAATTTGACCATGCCCTCTATAATTACCCCCGCGTTACTCACGACAGAAACGGCCAGGATGAGAAAAAAGGAACACTTCATAATTGGCTTGAGCAACGAACGACAGGCGGACCACTTTAGGTGCGTTGGTAAATGAGATTAGTCCGGCGACACTCCGAAAACCACCAAAATCAATAGGATCGCACTACTGCGGACTACTGAGGACGGTCCGTGACCCAACCGCGCCATCGGTAGTACCACCAGCCGATTTTTTCGTGAAGGTACACGTGCAATTGCTCAAGACGCGACGATCGCGGTATGGGATTGAAGCGGCCATCTCTTTCCAGGGCGCTGAGTCCTATGAAATCGCAACTGACTGGCGCCACGGGAAGGCCAAGCTGTCTAAAAATCCCTTCCGAGCGTTTCATGTGGTAGGCGGAGGTTACAAGGATGATGCGTTTCCAACCCCGTTCCTTGGCTAGCGCTCGGACTTGGACTGCCTCGTCTCGAGTATTGGATGAGATATTGAGACAAATTACCGGGGTGTTGGTGAGGTTCCAAGTGGCCAGCCAGGCTTCAATCAATTTTGCTTCGTGCCATTTGTTTGTTTCGGAGTCGTTCCTGCCACCTCCGCCAAGGACCAGAACTGGCCCTTTATTTTGCCGGGCTAATTCGACTGCTCTTATTATGCGATCGGCGCCCTCTGAAAGATTCATGCGAAAAGAGTCTCTGCTCGACGGCCCCAGCGCGCCGCCCAGCATAACCACCGCATCAGCCTCAGGCACATTCGTCAATATTACTTCCGCGTAAGGTCGCTCCAACGAAGCCAGCAACTGAACGGGCAAAGAAGTGGCGCCGGTGATAAACAACGAAACAGCGATCGTTCCACAAAAAATCGCCGGCCGCCATTGACGTCGATAGACCGCCCACACCGCCACCGCCAAATTCAAAAACCAAATCAAACCAATGGGTTGCAGCAATGCTTCGACAATCCTTGTGATGCTTGCCATGCGCCAAGAGTCTAGAAGCGCTCCGGCGAAAGACGACTGGAAAATGCCGCGATCCATGACGTGCATGATAATTCCTGGAAAGCTGTCGGCATGGCTGCGCCACTGGGCCTGATTATTGGCATGCTGCTGCATCGCCGTTGAATTCACTAAACGGGAAACGCTGCTTCCAGTTCGGAGGCCAGCAAATCGCACCCGACAGTTGCGAGGGGAATGGGATTGAAACTGGTACCCCCGCCCAGAATTGAACTGGGATCCGCGGTTTAGGAA
>VHDE01000056.1 GCA_016871515.1 Verrucomicrobiota bacterium | reverse complement strand
GGCAGCCATCTGGTGCGCTACTACGGAGGGTACTCGAACAAGACGCGGGGCCAGCGGGCGCAACGGCAACCGACGCCGGGCGGAACGGGGATTCCCGCCCGTTCCCCCTCAGCGCGGGAGGCTCGCAGAGGCTGGGCGGCGCTGATCAAACAGGTGTACGCGTCGGACCCAATTCGCTGTCCCCAGTGTGGCGCGGAGATGAAAATCATCGCCTTCATCGAGCGGCATCAGACCGAGGTGATCGAGAAAATTCTGCGCCACTGCGGACTGTGGGAGGAGCAAGCGGCACGCGCCCCGCCCTCGGCGAAGGTCTCGGTTGCGGGCTGAGGCTCAGGGCCAGCGGAACCGGTGGAGCAGTGGCGCCGCGCGCGCGGCGGGGCATCTGCTCGACGGTGAACTGCACCTTGGACGGTCAGCGCCAACACCGTTTCCAGCCGATGTGGTGCCCTGAGCGGCCTTGCTGGAGGCTACGACCGCCTTCGAGGCGGGCAGGCGGCCGCCCAGCAGCCCCGAAGGCCGACCAAGCACCCGCCAGGGGCGACAATTCTGCCGCGTTTCGCCTTGAATGGCCACCCCCAGCCAGGCACACTTCAGCCACGTCGAAAAAGCAAATGCCTATCAGTAACCCTGCAAAGCTTCGTGATTACGCCTGGTTTGAGAAAAGTTCGGGCGGCCACCCGCGGCCGGTTGGACAGAAGCAACCCAATCCTTGGGGCCTCTACGACATTTGCGGGAACGTTTGGGAATGGTGCAACGACTTCTACAAGGTGGACTATTATCAAGAATCACCGCAGCAAGACCCGCGCGGGCCTAACGAAGGCCAGAATAAGGTGCTGCGCGGTGGCGGTTGGCGATTCAGCGCGGAGAGTTGCCGATCGGGCTATCGTTACAATGAGAACCCCGGCTACTCGGACGTTTGCTTCGGCTATGATATCTACGGCTTTCGGTGTGTGAGAAAAAACGCCGCTTCAGCCAAGCCGTAAGAATGCAACCGAAGCTCTTCGTAACGCACAGTTTCACTCCGCTGTATCGCAGACTTTCAGCCGCCCTTGGGCGACGGAAGACTGCAGTAGCTGACAGTCGCGTTGCCCCTCTCCCTTACCCACTCCCCATCCGATGGGGGGAGGGAAAAGACCTGAACGTTGAGCGCGTTCAGCCATCGGACATTGACCGTTCGCAAAAACTCTTTTTCTTTTCCCTCGCCCCATCGGATGGGGAGTGGGTAAGGGAGAGGGGCAACGTTCACCTGCTGCTTGGCAGATTCTCATTCTGTGGCCTTCCCGCAGGGTTGAGTGCCTACGCTCAGCGAACGCGCTGCCGACTGCAAGTCGGCGATACAGCGGAGTGAAACTGTGCGCTACGAAGAGAGCTTGAAATCCAAACCAGTCAGGATCGGCATTATCGGTTGCGGCAGCGTGCTGAGCGCGTACATGAAGTTGCTCGAACGGCTCCAAGCGAAAGGCCAGGCCGAGATTGTCGCCGCTTGCGGACGCCGCAATCAACGTCGAATCGCGAAGCAGTTAGGTATCGCAAACTTCACCACCGACGCCGACGAAATCATTGAGCGCCGCAATGTAGAGCTCGTTCTGGTGTTAACCTCGATGCTAGCGCATGGCCCGCTCACGCGTGCAGCGTTGAAGGCGGGCAAACATGTGCTGGTCGAGAAGCCGATGTCGGTTGACCTCGAGGAAGCGCGTGAGCTTGCTGAATTGGCGCGGCGGAGCCGACGGCACTTGTTCTGCGCTCCTTTTACGGTATTGAGTCCCACCTTTCAAACAATGGGTTGCCGCATTCGCCGCGGAGACATTGGCAAAGTCGTTTCCGCCCGCGGTCGGTATGGATGGGCTGGACCGTCTTGGGGCAGTTGGTTTTATCGTCCTGGCGGTGGAGCGCTATTCGACCTGGGAGTGTACAGCATCACAACGTTGACTGGTCTGCTTGGTCCCGCGAAGCGCGTGACAGCAATGACCGGAATCGCCATTCCTGAGCGCGTTGTTAACGGCAAGACGATGCGCGCTCAAGCCGAAGATAACGCACACGTGTTGATCGATTTTGGCGAGTCAGCTTTTGGCGTTGTGACGACGGGCTTTACGTTGCAGCAATATCGCTCCCCTGCGATTGAACTGTACGGCACCAAGGGTACGCTGCAGATGCTCGGGGACGATTGGGACCCGGACGGCTACGAACTCTGGCAAAACAATATGGGATCGTGGCAACTCTTTAAAGAAACCGATCCTGATTGGCCTTGGACCGACGGGCTGCGTCACGCCGTAGAATGTATTCGTGGGAAAGCTCGCCCTGTGGTCACGCCCGAACATGCTTTTCATGTTTTGGAAATCATGATCAAAGCGCAGGCTTCAGGCCGCGATGGACAGGCCAGGGCCATCGAGAGCACGTTTGAGCCGCTTCACTTTGAAGCGAGAATCGAAGCGGAGCCAGCCCACTTAGTTCACGATCGCACTCGGAAGAAATGAGGTTATGCCGAAATGGTTATTCTATTCGTTGCTGACTTTGTGGTTTTGGGGCGGCTGGGGAGTCGTATCGAAAGTCATCGGCAATTCGATGTCAGCTGCGCAAAGCCAGGCGCTTTCAACCCTCGGCCTTCTGCCGGTTATGGCCGCGCTCGGTTTCTCGAAGAAGATTGCCGTCGGCCGGGACAAACGCCGAGGTTTTTTCTACGCGTTCGCCGCTGGAATTCTAGTGGGTCTCGGCAATATGGCGCTTTACGAAGCGCTGGCGCGCGGAGGCAAAGCCGCGACGCTTGTTCCGGTCACCGCTCTTTATCCGCTGGTCACGGTGCTGCTGGCCATGCGTTTGCTGCGAGAGCGATTGAATACGGTCCAAGTGGCCGGAGCTGTCATCGCGCTGACCGCCATCAGCCTTTTTAATTGGGGCGAACTTTCCTTCTCGTCGAGCGCATTCATCTATGCCCTGATTCCAATCGTTCTCTGGGGTTTGGGTGCGTTGCTGCAAAAGGTTTCAACGGAGTTTATTTCGAATGAACTCTCGACCTTGTATTTTTTAGCCGCGTTCGTGCCCATTGCGGTTGTCATAGTGGCGACACAATCGATGAACTGGAGCCTCTCTGGCAAAGACTGGCTTTGCGTCATTTTGCTTGGCGTCCTTTTGGGATTCGGCAATCTCACGTTGATCGCTGCCTATGGCAGTGGCGGAAAAGCTTCGATTGTCACCCCGCTGGCTAGTCTTTATCCGATTGTCACGGTGCCGCTGGCCATTGGACTATTAGGAGAGCGCGTGAGCGGTCGGGAAATTGCCGGCATCGTGTTAAGTCTGGTCGGCGTGATCGCGCTGACACGCGAAACTGCGCCGGCTGCAAGTCAAAGCGCGGCCAGTGATGCGACACACGAGCAAATTCAAAGGTAGGCCAGGCGTCGCGCCTGTCTTGCTGTTCGCTGAACCGGATTAGCTGAGGCAGGCGAGATGCCTGTCCTACTGCATCAACTAAAGATTTGCGGATTAACTATGCGACAAAATATTACCGAACTCATTAAGAACGGCGTCGTGCTGGGCGATGGTGGCTACTTAATCGAATTGGAACGCCGCGGTTATGTGGACAGCGGTTCAGAGCGCGAGAAAGTCGGTACGGGGCGTGGCAGCGGCCAATTCACGCCTGAGGCCGCCATCGAACATCCCGAAGCGTTGCGCGAACTGCATCGAGAATTTCTTGAGGCCGGCTCGCAGGTTTTGCAGGCGCTGACCTTTTTCGGCACGCGCGAAAAGCTAAGCCGCGCCGGTTACGGCGCGCAAACTGAACAAATCAACCAAGCCGCGGTTCGTCTGGCACGTGAGGTTGCAGGCGATCGCGCTCTCGTGGCGGGCTCGGTTTCGCGGACGCAATTGTTCGAACGCGAAGGTCCGTCGGCCGCCGCTCATGTCCGCGATCTTCTGACCGAACAAATCCGGTTGCTGAAAGATGCGGGCGTGGATTTTCTAATCTTGGAAACGTTCTTTCGTCTGGATGAAATGTTGATTGCCCTCGAATGCTCGCGCGCCAGCGGATTGCCGATTGTCGCGACGTTAAGTTTTCGTCCTGTTCTGACAGAGAGTAGCGATGGTCATTCGCCGGCCCATTGTGCGCGAACGATGGCAGCAGCGGGCGCGCATGCCGTGGGCGCCAACTGTGAACAAGAGCCGGCGCGAATGTTGCCGATCCTTCGCGAAATGCGAGACGCCGGTGGAGTTCCGGTCGCTGCGCAACCAGCAGCCTTCCGGACAACGGATGATACACCTTGCTTCACGCGAATGCGGCAGTTCCCGGACGAACTTGAGACAATCCAGGTGTCGCGCCGGACGTTTCGCGAATTTGCTCGGTCGGCGCGAAGCGAAGGAATCGCTTATCTCGGCGGTTGCTGCGGTTGCAATGCCGCTTATATCCGCGCTTTGGCCCGCGGCCTGGCGGAAAAGTCATGACGCATGGCTGAATTGGAATCAGGCAATGCCGCGAATCGATGCGCGATTGGGCTGGATGTCGGAGGGACCAAGATTGCTGGTGGCGTTGTCACGCGGGATGGAAATGTTCAGCGTCAGCGCGCCATTCCTACAGAACCGAAACGGGGCAGCAATAAAGTCTTGGCTGACACCGTAGCGCTCGCGGAGAGCCTGACCAAGGATGCGACATCTTGCGGTTACGAAATTGATGGAGTCGGCCTTTGCGTTCCCGAACTTGTGGACTTGCAAGGCAAGTTGATTAGCGCGAGCACCGTGGACTGGCGTAGCGTCTGTGTTTCTTCGCATTTCTCGCATCTGGCGCCGACATTCGTGGAGGCCGATTCCCGCGCGGCTGCTCTTGGTGAAGCGATTTTCGGAGCTGGGCGACCTTTCAAGTCGTTCTTTTTCGTTACGATTGGAACGGGAATCGGCAGTTGTCTGGTTCAGGACGGACGTCCCTATGCCGGCGCGCGAGGATGCGCCGGCACGTTGGCGAGCAGTTCGATAACGACCGTTTGCACGGAGTGCGGCAAGGTCACAGAGCCGATTTTGGAAGAGCTTGCATCAGGCCCCGCGTTGGTGGCGCGCTACGCACAAAAGTGTGTTCCGGACGAAACACACTTTTCTACGGCGTCGAGCGACGTGCGGAGTCCATCCCGACGGACCAGCGCCGAGGATGTCTTGGCTGGAGCAGCGGCGGGCGACCCGATCGCGGTCGAAGTTGTCGAATCAGCGGGCATAGCATTGGGCGCCACCGTCGGCTTGATGATTAACGTCCTTGATCCGGAAGCCGTCGTGATTGGGGGCGGGCTTGGACTGGCTGGGGGTTTGTATTGGAACGCGCTCATTACCTCGACGCGCGAACACATTTGGTCGGAGACAAATCGCAACTTGCCTATCCTCCCCGCAGCTTGCGGCGTGAATGCAGGCTTAGTTGGCGCCGCAGCCGTGGTTTGGCAGCGCAAGTCTTAATGAAAGGTCCGACAGGGTGCGATAGGCAGACAGATAGATAGATAGGAGGACAGCTTAGGCGTCTCGTGCCATAGTGAGTGCGCTATGGAAAAACCCATCTCCCATCCAGCCGATGTTGCGGATCAATTGCAGCGGTTGCCGCCCGAGGAAGCGCGAGAGGTTTTGCGGCAGTTACCGCGAAAAGAGGGCGCTGCTGTGTTGGCAGAGCTAAATGCCGAGGCTTGGCCGACGCTCGTTGCCGAGCTGAGCGCGTCGGAACTAGCTGAATTGGTCCACGAACTTCCGGACCCTCAAGCGGTCGATCTCCTCCTGACGTTATCAGTCGAGCACCGCGGCGACGTGCTGCGGGGGCTTGCCGCTGAAGAAACCAAACATATCTCGGCGCTGATGCAGTACCGTCCGGACAGTGCGGGCGGGATCATGAGCAATCGGTTCCTGACGTTGCGCACGGATCAAACGGTCGAGGAATGCCAGCGGCTGCTCCGGGGAAAAGCGGAAGCGATGGGCCCGGAAACGATTTCGTATCTATACGTGACAGACTCGGCGTCGAAGCTTGCGGGGATCGTGTCGATGCGTGACCTGGTTTTCCAACGACCGGACCGGGATATCGCAGAAATTATGAATCGTGACGTCAAGCACGTGAGCGTTGAGGATGATCAAGAGCGAATCGCGCAGCTCTTCGAACATTATCATTATATGGCGTTGCCCGTGTTGGAACAGGATGGCCGATTAGTCGGCATCGTCGCCGCAAATCAGGTCATTGACATCGTCCAAAAAGAGGCGACCGAAGATATGCAATTGATGGTTGGGCTTTCGGGTGAAGAACGCGCGCTAACGCCGTGGCAGAAGTCGATTCGACGCCGGCTTCCATGGCTGTGCATCAATTTGGCAACAGCCTTTCTCGCGGGCGCGGTGGTGGGGGCTTTTGAGACCACGATTGCGGCCTGGACCGCGCTGGCGATTTTCCTGCCGATTGTCGCGGGTCAAGGCGGGAATGCCGGCGCGCAAACCTTGACCGTGATAATCCGAGACATGGCTTTGGGCGAGCTCTCGATTGGTGACGGCAAGAAAGCGTTGCTGAAGGAATTGACCCTTGGCCTCGTGAATGGCGCCGCCATTGGCTTGATCGTGGGATTGGTCAGCTTCCTGTGGAAGGGCAGTGTTGTCTTGGGCGTTGTTGTGGGGATGGCGATGGTGCTGAATATGATTGCCGCGGCGTTCTCGGGAGTGTTGGTTCCCTACACGCTTCGAGCTTTCAAAATCGATCCGGCTTTGGCTTCGAGCATCCTTGTCACGACGGTCACAGATGTGGCCGGATTCTTTTTCTTTTTAGGCCTCGCCGCATTGGCCATGCGATGAATAAATAAATGCAAAGCACGCAGGACAGGCGTCTCGCCTGTCTCAACATTTGCGTACACCGCAAGCAGGACAGGCGAGGCGCCCTGTCCTACACACTGGCGCCGAACAGTTCACGGGTGTTCTTGTCAAATGCCTCCAATGTCAGATACATCGGCTGGAACATTGCCTCGGGTGTGCCGACAAGGGGACCGAAAGGAACAAAGCCGATGTGTTTGTAAAGTTTCTGCTGGCGCGTTGTGCCAGAAATGATGGCCATATTATAGCCCTGGCGTTTGCAGTGTTCCCCCACGAAACCGAGCAAACCCTGGAAGACAGGTCCCAGCCGGAAATTCTTTTCCACAGCCAAGAGGCGGATCTCACAAATGGTGTGTCCAGGCGGGAGGTAGCTTTCCAGATTCGGCAACTTTTGATCCAGCGAAAAGGGGCGGTTCCCGCGCACGGCGACCATCCCTGCGAGATCCCGCCCGGACAGACAGAGCACATATGTATTCTCGGCGTGAAACTTATCCACCAGGCGCGGCGCTTCGCGCGGCTCATGTTGAGGGATTTCTTGGACAAACGTTTTGTAATTGAGCCGGTGAACCAATTCGAACTCCCAGTCTTCCGTGGCGATTTTGAACTCAAATGGGGAAGAAGCTTTCATAACGATTGCGAAGGGAGATTCCTGGAATCGGTTTTGAGTTTTCGATCGGAGCTAATCGCAGCGATTTCTTCGGCGAGATTCGCGCGATGCGAAATCAAGACGAGGATGCTCACAGCGAAGATTCCAGCCGTGTGCGCAAGCGGTTGCAGCTGGGCAACGCTCGCGACAGGCGCGATCGCGTAGGAGAAGAGAGCCGGCATGACAGTGCGTCGCAGCAAAGCCAGGCCCGCGAGGCAAACCGCTGCCATGATGAAGAATATGATTGGATCAAAAACTAAAAGACCGGCTGCGGACGTTGCCATCCCTTTGCCGCCGCGGAAGCCAAGCTGAATTGGCCAAAGATGACCGCAAAGGACGCCGCACAACGCGACAGCTTCGAGAGGCTCGCTACCCGTCAGCCGGCGGGCGCACCAGACAGCCAAAGCGCCTTTGGCAAAATCTGCCAGAAATGTTGCGACGAATCCGAATGTGCCCAGGCGGCGTCCGACATTTTTGGCTCCAATGCTGCCGCTGGCATGTTGTCGAATATCTTCCCGGGTGAAGAATCGGACGAGGTAATAGCCTGTCGCAATGCAACCCAACGCGTAGCTTCCTAGTACAACGCTGATGCCGCGAATCAACGTATTACCGATTATTGGATCCATCCACATAGCAGAACCGCTGAACCATCAATCGACCGAACCGCAAGATCGACGCAAGCCGTAGCATTAATCCACAAAGTCCAACGCAGCTACGCGGCTGCGTTAACTTCCCAGCAACAACCAATGCTTGTCGCGGTCTCGGCCCAGATTGTAGCGTGGAAATGCCTTCAAAGAGAAAGTAATTGCCACTGTGACGTCATCCTGCCGAGTCCGATGTTCGCGAAAGCGAAAGGTCAGCGCCGCCGTCCAACTTCGCAAGTCGCGGTAGAGCGTATAATACTGCTCCTCAAGCATGCCATCGCGCGCTTCGTAGTGATGGGTCATGCGTGCGCCCCAGTTCTCGTTAAATCGATAATAAAGGCTGCTGCGAAATAGATTGTTCCCCGAGTCGGGACCGAACGCCGGGTTATCCTTAAAAAAGAGATGTCCCAGCGACAGCGCCCAAACATCGTTCGGCTGCAAGGTCGCCAGGTGATTGGCGTAATTGATGTGTCCGTTTTCCAAATCATAACGCAACTCTGAGCTCAGCGTGACCCAGGACCGCGGTCTTATATCCAAATCAGAGAAAAGATCGGCAAAGCTTCCCTGGTCGCGCCGCGGGTCGAGTCTCCAATCTGTGTACAATGCCCAATGAATTAGATTGTCGACCTCGCCCTTGCGCTTCGTTTGCACTTTGTTGCGCAGGGTCAACCGGAGCACGTTCTGGCTGTCGATAGCGTCAATCGCGTTGTAATCAGGAAAATCAATGGGCAGCAACCGGAGACTAGGAATCTCAGTGTCGAACTGGGGCAATTCGCGCGGAGCTCGGCTGGGTGAGGGGACGAATACATAATTGAGAGAAGGCTGAATAATATGTCGAAGTTCGTTGACTTCCCAAAACTTGCTGCGCGCTCCGCCCCAAACGCGAGACGCTTTGAGCGACACTTCGGCGCCGGTATTAAAGACACCGCGATTTCGCTCGTCGAAATCTGTCCCCCGGCCTTCCGTCTCGCGATAGTGCGTGAAGCGTCCGCCAACGCGTGGCGTCACATTCAACCAGCCGAAAAAGGTTTGCGGCAGAAGCAACTGATGAAAGGAATCGGATCGAAAAGCGGCGTAGTCGTTCGTGGCCGAGTCCTCCGCAGGTTGGAAACGGAAATAGCCCACCGAGTTTTCGCCTTCATAATAGAAAGGCGAGATGCCAAGTTGCTGGCGCATGGCCGAAAGCTTGACGTCCGGCAAACGTTCCACGGTTTGAAAAAAATCGTTGAGTTGCGGTTGAGCCAGCAAACTCAAACTGTAGTTAGGCCAAAGCTTATTGACTTCGAGAAAGGACTTCGGCTGCGGATCATCGCGGTAGAGCGACTCGAAAAAATCTCGCACGACTTGAGCATCGCTTTGTTCGTTAACGACCAGTTTCGCGGTGAGATTCGTGAGAAGCGTCGCGCGATGGGCAAAGGCGATGCGGTGCCGATCTTCGCGAATGGGTCGATTATCCGGGTCGAGCCCCGGATCCTCGTCGCGCAAATAATAAAAAGAGGCGCTGCCTTGCCCCCACGGGCCCAATTGATATTCCAAGTCCGGCCCAAGGCCGACGCCGCGTTTTTGCCGGTAGTCCAAGTGGATAGCACCGCTCAAGTTCGTGCTCCAGCGCCATTGGTAAGAACCGAGCATGAACGGACCAAAAAGACTTCGGTAGCCCGGAGTGAAAACAAAATGATTTGGAGGCGGGCCCAAGCTGCGCGAGTAATAGGGAAGAAACATGACCGGCACATCACCCAGATAAAATGTCGCCTGTTCTGCCTCAATCGATTTACCAGCGATCAGTTTCAGGCGTTTGGCTCGAATGCGATAGGAGGGCTGTGCAATGTCGTCCGTGGTCAGGAAGGAGTTAGTTGCCGTGTAAACCTGGTTTGTGCCTGCGGAAGTGAGGCCTTCCCCGAACGCGTAAAATGGCGGCGTGCCCAGGCGAAAGGCATCGGCCCGCAGTTGTTTAGTTTTAAAGTTGTACACGATGCTCTCGCCCCGCCAGAGTCGGTCCTCATTCTGGAGCTTTACGTCGCCTTGGGCCGTGGCTTCGCCTGTTTTCTCGTCCAGGCTGACGCGCTGGGCAGTTAACACAGTGTTTGTGCTGTATCGCACGACGACGCCGTTGGTTCCTTCCCAGAAACCACGGTTGAAATCGTAACGGATTTCGCTCTCGGCGTTAGAAACTAACGGCTCGATGACGATCTGTGTTTGGCTTTGTTCCTGCGCCGAGGCGGCCCAGCAAAGAAGAAATGCGAAATGCAGATGGAGCCAACGCAGTTTGTTCATTCGGCGGGCCCAGATAATCAAAAGCGGTTCAGGCTGCCAAGAGCGATTTGCCATGATGTGCGTGCCGGGGCGCATCTTCGACAGTACCACCCGTTCGAACGCGCCTTGGTGGTAACGCAGAGTTTCACTCTGCTGTATCGCGGATTTTCAATTATTTTCAATCCGCAGTCTTCTGCAAGATCCCGAACGTTCGACAAGGCTAAAGCCGTGCCGACTGCAAGTCGGCGATACGGCAGACTACAAGTCTGCGTTACGCCCAAGGCGTCCCGAAAGCGAAGCACACAACATTGGCGCGACGGCGAATGCGGTCATCGCGAGGTTCAGAAGGGCTTTCGGCGCCGAAAAAATCCCGCCCCCTCCGTTCCGGGCGGGCACAGCGTGTTTAAAAGAAGCCCTTAGTTTAGGGGACGCTAACTTAACACAGGTCAATCTCGTGTCCACCGGGTAAATCCTTTTTCGCCTTTTTCGCCAGTTTTTTCGGAACAATGTGGTCACAGAGGTCCTGGGAACGACCGCGCGCGCTTGCGCGGGACATAGGAAACACGCCGTTACAGGTGAAGCGAGCAAATGGGCCTTAAGGCTGAGTCGGCCTGGGCCGAAGCAATTGCGGTGGCCGGTTCGTCGGCTGCAATTGCGCGATTTGGATGCGCAACTCTTCGTTTTCTTTCTTAAGCCGCGCAAGTTCATCCTGGGAAGCACGGAGCCGTTGAACCTCTGCATTGTCTTTGCGAAGCTGAGGAAGTTGCTGATTCTCAGCGCGCAAGCGTTGAACCTCCTTATTCTCCTCGCGCAGCCGTTCGAGTTCCTGAGTCGAGGCGGCAGTCGCGTCATGGGATTCATGCCCGCCGCAACCGACCAAGAACATCACCGCGACGAATGAGCAGAGAACAACGGAGGTGTTAAGACATTTATCGAAAGACAAGTGCAATTTCATAGTTATGACAATCGGATAAGCAATGCCGCGCCGGCCGTTGCTTCGCCATCCAAGCTAACCTAAACAAAACCGATCGACAGGCAAATGACAATGGTTTGTTTTGTCTGGGCCGCAGCGGCGTCTCGGAAGAGCGTCGCCATTGCTAAACAACCCGAGTTTTTGCTGCGATCTGCCGAGACGCCGCTACGGAAGACGGAGGAGGGCGGTTCGGCGCGGGGAAGATTGTTGCCGAGAGCCTTGGTTCTGCGGCAGACTCTCGCCACTGCCAGTCGGAAAGGCTGTCGGATATTTTGCATGAAAGCTATACAACTCGAAAAACCGGAACGTTTTCGTCAAATCGAAATTGATCCACCAAGTCAGCCGGGCGTGGGTGAAGCGCTTGTCAGCGTGCAGCGCGTCGGCATCTGCGGAACGGATTACTCGGGTTACCTCGGAAAGATGCCGTTCTACAGTTATCCGCGCATTCCCGGACACGAATTGGGAATCGAAGTCGCAGAAGTGGGGGAAGGCGTGACGAACGTGAAGGCGGGCGATCGTTGTTCGGTCGAGCCGTACATGAATTGCCAAACCTGTTTCGCTTGCCGGCGTGGCAGCAGCAATTGCTGTGAAACACTGCAAGTCTTGGGTGTCCACACCGACGGCGGGATGCGACCGCAATTCATCGTTCCGGCGCGCAAGTTGCACAAATCGGCCAAGCTCGCCCTTGAGCAATTGGCTCTCGTGGAAACGCTCGCCATCGGATGCCACGCGGTGAACCGATGCCAGCCCCAGCCGAAGGAAAATGTTCTGGTCATCGGCGCAGGTCCAATCGGTCTTTCGACCCTTGAATTTGCCAAGCTCACGGGAGCGCGCATGATTGTGTTGGACCTGAACGAGCAGCGTCTGGACTTTTGCAAAACGAAAATGGGCGTGGACCACACGATTGTGGCCAAGGGTGACGGCTCAGAGTTGGAGGAACTTAAAAAAATCACGGATGGATCGCTCGCCAGCATTGTGATCGACGCGACCGGCAGCAACAAGTCGATGTCTAACGCGGTTAATTATGTTTCTCACACAGGGAAGCTGGTTTTTGTTGGCATCACGACGGCGGAGATTACTTTCAGCCATCCCATCATGCATCGTCGCGAAATGACCTTCCTCGCGTCGCGCAACGCCGTGCCCGCTGATTTCGCGCGCATCATCAAATTGATTGAAGACGGAAAAATCGACACGCGTCCTTGGATTACGCACAAAGCGAAGTTTGACGAAGTGATCGGCGAGTTCCCGCGCTGGCTTAAGCCGGAGTCAGGGGTAATCAAGGCCATCGTGGAAGTGCAATGATTCAGGCCAATGTCGAATGACGACAACGAAAGAATGACTGCATGACGAACGACTCACGCAGCGCGAAGTGGCGAAGCGGCAACCGACCGGTAAGGGGCGGTTCCCGCCGAACCCTTTTGATTTCTGGCAACCTCCCACGCGATATCAGAACTCGGCAGGAGCCTCGCCTCGCTGGTTTCGCTGCGGGCTTCACCTTGATCGAACTGCTGGTCGTCATCGCGATTATTGCCATACTGGCAGGACTTCTATTGCCCGCGCTGAGCAAGTCGAAGGCGAAGGCTCAAGGAATCATGTGCCTCAACAACACAAAGCAATTGACGCTGGCCTGGTCGCTGTATGCCGACGATCACGACGATTTTTTTGTCAACAATCATGGCCGCGACGAAGTGCGATCCGCACGCCAGAATTGGGCCAACAATGTGCAGGATTGGGAGGCCAGCGATGACAACACAAACTTGATTTTCCTCACGGAAGCCAAGCTTTCCTCGTACGCGAACAAGTCAGCGGCCGTCTTCAAGTGTCCGTCAGACAAATCGCTCGCCGCGAATGGACCACGCATCCGGAGCATGTCGATGAATGCGATGGTGGGTAACACGGGAATTCTGACGAACCGATTCAATCCCGAGTACAAGCAGTTCGTAAAGTCAGCGGAACTCGTGAATGCCTCCGGAACATTCCTGTTCATCGACGAACATCCGGACACGATCAATGACGGATTCTTCGTGAACAATCTGGACGAATACAAGTGGGGCAACTTGCCCGCGTCCTATCATAACGGTGCGGCCAGTCTCTCATTCACAGATGGACACACCGAAGTGCGCAAATGGGTTGTGGGCGGTGCAGGAGGCACCGTTCGTCCACCGCGAAAGGGCGGTGTGGGCGGGACCTTTGACGCGACACCGACGACAGATTTTCAATGGTTGAAAGAACGGACCAGTGTCAGGCGGTGACGTGGCATTGGTGAGGCAGCAGGGGAATGGGTTTGACTAGGTTGAATGAGCTAAATGGTTAAATCGTTAAATTAAATGGTTCCGATCGGATTGAGAATTGATTCGCATCAGCATTTCTGGCGGTACGAGCCTCGCGACTACCCGTGGATGACGGATCAAATGAGCCGCCTTCGACGAGACTATCTGCCGCCCGACCTAGCTTCGGAACTTGATCAAGCCAAGCTGGACGGTTCGATCGTCGTGCAAGCGCGGCAAACCCTGGAAGAGTCTCGATGGCTCCTGACGTTGGCGGACCAGTATTCTTTAATCAAAGGTGTCGTCGGCTGGGTGGACTTGCAGTCCGAACGGGTCTCGGATCAGCTGGCCGAACTGTCGAGGCACCCAAAGTTCGTTGGAGTCCGCCACGTCGTTCAGGATGAGCCGGACGACGAATTCATGTTGCGCCCTCAGTTTTTGCGCGGACTCGGTTGCCTCAAAGAGTTCGATCTCCCTTACGATCTGCTGGTCTATCCGAAACAACTGCCAGCGGCGATCAAAGTTGTCGAGCGATTTCCGAAGCAAAAATTTGTTCTCGATCACATGGGCAAGCCGCTTGTCAAGAGCGGGACGACTTCACCATGGGACGATCAGATTCGCCAACTCGGCCGGTGCGGCAATGTTTTCTGCAAGGTTTCAGGGCTGCCAACGGAGGCGAAATGGAGGGAGTGGCGACAGGAGGATTTCCGTCCCTATCTTGACGTTGTTTTCGACGCTTTTGGCGAGGATCGGTTGATGTTTGGCACGGACTGGCCGGTTTGTTTGCTGTCCGCAAGCTACGGCGAGGCCTTTGGAATTGTGAAGAGTTACTTCGACGCTTATCCAGCACGCATCCAGGAGAAAGCCTTTGGGATGAATGCGGCTCTCTTTTACGACATTGTGTATTGAAAGGTGACGCGTGTTTTAGAGCACGTCGGGTTTCGGCGGTGATCTATCGCTCCGTGAACAAGACTGCCATCCTCGTCGCGGAAAGCACCGCCGACGTTCGAATACTACCGTCTGCCTAGCTGCGCATCTCAGTTTCTTGCAATCCATGGTGGAATGAATCCCAACGGCAATGCCTAGTGAGCCTTGTCTGCAAGAAGAGATGCGGTCTTGTTCATGCGAAACCTCACATGGGCTTTCATTGGGTGGCGGAAAGGATAAAATTCCTGCAAAATGGATGCTGTCAGAATTGACAAGTGGCTTTGGGCGGTCCGCGTTTTTAAAACGAGAACTCTCGCGTCAGAGGCTTGCAAAGCAGGCCATGTCCAGATTCTTGGACAGGCGATTAAGCCGTCGCGAGAGATTCGAGCCAATGAGGTCATCGCAATAAAGATCGGAATCATGACCAAGACCCTGAAAGTCGTGGGAGTGATCGATAAGCGGGTGGGCGCTAAGCTGGTTCCGCAGCATGCCGAGGACCAAACACCGGCTTCCGAGTACGAGAAACTGAAGGAACAAAGCCAGCAACCTGTGTTCGTTCGACCTGCCGGGTTCGGCCGGCCAACCAAGAAAGAGCGAAGAGCCATTGGCCGGTTGTTTCCCGAATCTTAAGCCTTCACCATTGGAAGGTTCTCCGCCGCGCAACCACGGCCCGATAGGCGGCCAACGCCGCCACAAATCCGAGAGCGCAAAAATAGAAACCGTAGTTGTCGTGGATCGGAATGAACAAGCCTTCAATAAGCATATCTAGGATCCCTGCGCCGTGAAAAACCATATCCCAGCCGTTCACGAAGTATCCCTGTTTTTGCGCTCGCACCAAAGCCACGTTTAGCAGCGCCGCCATACACGCAGCGCTCACCGCGATCCAGTGCCTTTCCAGACTCAACCAGAGATGGAACGTGAGCAAGCAAGCGCCGATCAACAGAAAGCTAAATGACCACTTCATAATGCAGAGCCGAAGAATCGATTACTAGTGGTTCAATAAAACGTGCGTTTCAACGGAGACATATCTATGTTCGCCGCAGATTTATGGCAACGATCAAACCGTTTTGCGCTCTCAGGCCCAAACCCGAGTTGGCCGCTCGAATTTGCGAACTCCCCTATGATGTCATGTCTTCCGCTGAAGCTCGCGAAATCGCGGCGGGGAATTCCTTAAGCTTTCTTCACGTTAGTAAACCCGAAATCGATTTGCCGGCCGACATCGATGTTTATGCCCCCGACGTCTACGCCAAGGGGCGCGAGAATTTCGCGAGACTCCAGGCCGAATCGGCTTTGGCAGTGGACGCGCGCCCGTCGTTTTATCTGTACCGCCAAATCATGGGTCAACACAGCCAGACGGGCATTGTCGCCGTCGCGAGTTGTGAAGAGTACTTGAACAACATTATCAAAAAACATGAGCTGACGCGTCCGGACAAAGAAGATGATCGCGTTCGGCATATGGAATCGCTGGACGCTCAAACTGGGCCCGTGTTCCTGACGTATCGCGCGCAGCCGGAGCTGGACGAGTTGGTTCGAGCAAAATCGTCGAGCCACGCAGAAATTGATTTTACGGCGCCCGACGGAGTTAGGCACACGTCCTGGTCCATCACGAGTCCCGCTGATCTTCGCTTTATCGAGCAAGCATTTGCGCGCATCCCGGCGCTCTACATTGCGGATGGTCATCATCGAAGCGCCGCAGCCGCCCGTGTGTATCAGAGCCGACGAGGCGCTGGTTCGAGCGGCTTCTTCTTGAGCGTGATCTTCCCGCACAACCAAATGCAAATTCTGCCTTACAATCGCGTGCTAAAAGACCTCAACGGGCAAAGCGCGGCCCAGTTGCTCGAACGTCTGGAAGTCATTTTTGTTTTTCAAAAGCCGGGCTCACCCCAGCCGCGCAGAAAGCATGAATTGGGCTTTTACCTCGACCGGCAGTGGTACACGCTGAGTTTCCGGCCGAAGTTTGCCGCGACAACCGGCCCGATCGAAAGACTCGACGTGACGTTGCTGCAGAAATATGTGCTCGCGCCGCTCTTCGGCGTGGACGATCCGCGCACGAGCGAGCGCATCCAATTCGTCGGTGGGATTCGCGGCGCCGCCGAGCTGGAGAAGTTGGTGGACAGCGGCGGTTGCGCGTGCGCCTTCTCCCTGTTTCCCACCAGCATCGACGACTTGATCACCATTGCTGATGCCGGCGGAATTATGCCTCCGAAAAGCACATGGTTCGAACCCAAGTTGCGTGACGCGATGTTTTGTCATTTGATTTAGAATAATCTTCTTTTCTATTGGTTGGATTTGCCTTTTAGTCCCGGCTGAACTTTTTCGAGCGGATTTGGATTTGGATTGAACTATGAAAATTGTGCTAGCCTATTCGGGTGGCCTTGACACGTCGGTTCTTCTTTCGTGGATCAAAGAAAAACACAACGCCGAGATGATCGCGTTCTGCGCGAATATCGGCCAGGAAGAGGAGCTCAAGGGACTCGACAAGAAAGCCATGAAGACGGGCGCCTCGAAAGTCTACATCGAGGACCTTCAGGAAGAATTCGCGCGCGACTTCATTTTTCCGATGATGCAGGCTGGCGCCGTTTATGAGAACCAGTATTTTCTTGGCACGAGCATCGCGCGGCCGCTGATCGCGAAAAGGATGGTTGGAATCGCGCGCGAGGAGAAGGCTGATTACATCGCGCACGGCGCAACCGGCAAAGGCAACGATCAAGTGCGCTTTGAATTGACGGCCGCCGCGCTCGCGCCCGAATTGCAAGTGATTGCCCCGTGGCGAGACGCCACATTTCGCGCGCAATTCCCGGGGCGGGCGGAGATGATTCAATATTGCGACGAGAAGAAGATTCCGGTGCAAGCTACGGCCAAGAAACCGTATTCGATGGACCGCAATCTCCTGCACATTTCATACGAGGCCGGAATTTTGGAAGACCCGTGGCTCGATGCTTCGGCGCAAGAACATAAGGACATGTACAAGCTGAGCGTTTCGCCTGAGGACGCCCCGGACAAAGCGGAGTATGTCACGCTCGATTTTGAGCGCGGCAACTGCGTCGGAGTGAACGGCAAGCGTCTGGACCCGCTCCCGGTGATGAAGTCGCTCAATCGGCTTGGGGGCAAACATGGCATCGGCCGCGTCGATCTCGTGGAAAATCGGTATGTAGGAATGAAATCGCGTGGTGTTTATGAAACGCCCGGTGGCAGCATTCTGCATTTCGCGCATCGGCAAATGGAAAGCATCACGATGGATCGCGAAGTCATGCACTTGCGAGACTCGCTCATTCCCAAATATGCCGAACTTGTTTACTACGGGTATTGGTTTTCGCCTGAGCGGATGGCCTTGCAAGCGTTGGTTACCGACAGCCAAAGAAATGTCACGGGCACGGTGCGCCTCAAGCTTTACAAGGGCAACATAATTACCGCTGGCCGAAAATCACCAGTCAGCCTGTACCGGCCAAACATCGCGACCATGGAAGCCGACCCGACCAAAGCTTACAATCAGGACGATGCCACTGGATTTATCCGGTTAAACGCACTTCGTCTCAAAGTGGCGGCGCAGGTGGATGAATCGATGAAGAAGAAGTAGCCGGTGCCATGAACTAAATGAGTTAAATCGTTACATGGGTTACATCGTTATAATGGGTGAGGTATGAATGAACCTGTCATTTTCCAGAAGCGACCGATTGTGCAAAAGGTCGAGCCTGGAACTTATTGGTGGTGCGCTTGCGGTCGTTCCGCAAGTCAGCCGTTTTGCGATGGTTCGCACAAAGGCACAGGGCTTGAACCGAAGGAGATCGAAATCACCGAGGCGAAAACCGTTGCGTGGTGCGCCTGCAAACATTCCAAGAACATGCCGTTCTGCGACGGCACCCACAGCTCGTTGCCGTAATTTTGACGGATTCGACAGTTTGACAGACCGGGAAAATCTCGGTAATACCAAAAGGTATGACCGAAACGAAACTTGTTAGTGTCAAAATTCCAGCACATGTTTTGCAGCGCATGCCGCCGGCCGGCAAAGGACGCAGCCGGTTCATTATTGATGCATTGGAAGAAAAGATTTCGCGGCGAAGTTCACCGGAATGGAAACCGAAGACTGAACGCGGACGGCGTTTAGCTGCCTTGCTCGAAAAGGGACGCCGGGAACGTGCGCCATTTCTAGACAAGGAGGGAATTGCCAGGGAACTGGCGGAACGACGAGGGCGGTGGCATTGAGGACATTTCTCGATTCGGGTGTGTTGTTGACAGCCTGGCGCGGCGAACTTTCGGTGCTGGCGGAGGTTGCTCTGGACATTATGGCCGATGGCCAACGGGCATTTTTTACTTCCGATAATGTGAAATTAGAATTGTTGCCGAAACCGACTTATGAGAAACGACGTGTAGAACTGCAATTCTACAATGAACATTTCCGGTCTACTGTCAGGAGTGAACCTTTCAGTCCAGAGCTTGGAAACGAGGCTCTCGCGCTGGCCCAAAAATATGGACTTTCAGCGGGGGACGCTCTGAACGTCGCGGCGGCTATTCGTCAAGGCGCCGAGGAGTTCATCACTAGCGAGCTGCCGGGAAAACCCATTTTCCGAGTGCCAGGCATAAAGATCATCTCGCTCGGTTCGTTGCCCGCGGGAAACGAACATCGCTGAAACGGACGATTTGCTTCACCGTTCTCGTGCCGAGTTAGAGCCGCGGCTTTTCTCGATGCCACCCTGTGCTTTGCTCGTAGGCGTGGGCAAGCTTGAGAATGGTTTCCTCGCCGAACGGTTTCCCGAGCAACTGGAGACCAATCGGAAGCTTTGGCGTCGAAGTGGTAAATCCGCACGGCAAACTAATGCCGCAGATCCCCGCCAGATTGCACGAGATCGTGAAAATGTCTGAAAGATACATTTGCAACGGATCGCCCGATTTTTCTCCGATCGTGAATGCGGCCGTGGGAGTCGTCGGTGTCACGATTGCGTCCACATGTTCGAAGGCTTTCAGAAAATCTTGCTGGATCAGGGTGCGGACCTTTTGGGCGCGCAGATAATAAGCATCGTGATAGCCGCTGCTCAGGACGTACGTTCCCAGAATGATGCGCCGTTTGACCTCGGCTCCGAATCCTGTCCCGCGTGTCTTGGCATAGAGTTCAATCGGGTCCGTCCCATCAACGCGCAAACCATACCTGATTCCATCGAAACGGGCGAGGTTCGCGCTAGCTTCAGCGGTTGCGACAATGTAGTAGGTCGCCACCGCGCAATCAGTATGTGGCAGCGAGATTTCCTGAATCTCAGCGCCAAGCTTTTGCAGTTGAGCGACGGCAATGCGAACCGCGTTATTCACATCCGGGTCTATTCCTCCCACCAAATACTCTTTGGGCAGGCCGAGTTTCAGGCCCTTAATCCCCTCTCCGATAATCGTGGCATAACGCGGGACGGGTTGAGGCACACTAGTTGAGTCCCGATTGTCCAGCCCGCTGATCACTTCCAACAACGTCGCTGTATCGCGAACGTCTTTCGTTAGCGGACCGATCTGATCGAGAGACGATGCAAAGGCAACCAATCCATAGCGCGAGACCCGGCCATAGGTCGGCTTGAAACCGACGCACCCGCAAAGAGCGGCTGGCTGTCGAATGGATCCCCCAGTGTCTGATCCGAGGCTTCCGATGCATTCATCAGCTGCCACGGCGGCCGCCGAACCGCCTGAAGAACCGCCCGGGATACGAGAGGTATCCCACGGATTCTTTGTCGGGCCGAACGCGGAATTTTCCGTGGAACTGCCCATGGCAAATTCATCCATGTTCAGGCGTCCAAAAACTATCGCACCGGCAGCCCTGAGCTTTTCAACCACCGTCGCGTCGTAGGGCGAAACATATTTCTGGAGGATTCTAGATGCGCAGGAGAGCGGTTGATCTTTGACGGCGATGACATCCTTGATCGCAATTGGAACACCCAAGAGCGGCTTTTGCGCGTGAGTGGTTCCTTCGGCCAATGCGCGATCGGCCGCGTCAGCCTGCTTGAAAGCGTCGGCAGGATCGGCGCTCAGGAAGGCGCCGACTCGGCCATCGACGCGAGCGATTTGGTCGAGGCACGATTGCACTGCTTCACGAGCGGATGCTTCGCGTTTCGCCAATTTAGCAGCGAGATTGGAGATCGTGAGTTGATTGAGCATGAGTGTGGAACCAAATTCAGGCGTTTCGTTTGTGAATGATCACGAAGCTTGCCTATTCCACAATCTTGGGAACCACGAACAATCCATTGGCTTTGGCAGGTGAATTGCCAAGCGCTTGGTCATTGGGGAGCGAAGGACGAACGTCATCCGGTCGCGTCACGTTGACGAGAGGAACGGCATGAGCAGTCGGCTCGACGTTGGTCACGTCCAACTGGTTCAGCTTTTCGATGTAACCGAGAATTTGACCAAGTTGAGCGCCCAGTTTCTGGGCTTCCTCGGGTTCGAGGGAAATACGCGCCAAATGAGCTACGTAATGAACATCAATATCAACAGCAGCCATGGCTGAATTGTGCGGGGCGAAGATCGAAAAGGCAAGGGAGACGTGGATCGTGGGATCGTGATGCGTGACCAGGTGCAGGCGTCATGTGTCACGCATCACGTGTCACGTGTTACGCATCACGTTCTTCGTCAGTCCTCGTCGAACTTACGTTTGAGCAGCGCTTCTAACTCGACCAGTGCTTGGGCAGCGTCTTGGCCTTTGGCGTGGACGTGTAATTTGCTTCCGGGCCCGGCCGCGAGCATCATGATTCCCATGATGCTTTTCCCATTCACAGCCTCTCCATCCTTTTCGACAATAATCTCGCAGTCAAAACGATTGGCCGTTTTGACGAACATAGCTGCCGGGCGGGCGTGAACACCCAATTTGTTCGTTACCACGAACTCTTTGGTGATTTCCGCATGTTCTGTTATTTTCCGCACTGCACTCATTGCTGTAACCGTGTGAAATAATCAGGCAAACTCTGCGGTTTTGCCAACGAATTTTTGCCTTTTGGAGTCAGTTCGTCGGGTGTTGGGCTAAAGAGAGGTCGCCTTGGACATTTTCGCAATGAGCCGCTCATTCAACTCTTTGGCCGGATTGTAACCCGATGCCTTCAACTTCGTTTGAAAAGCCGCAACTTCGATCAACCTCGCTAGATCCCGGCCTGGCCGCACCGGAATTGTAATCTGGGGAACGGCCACTCCCAGAATCTTAACGTGGTCTTCGTCCATGCCTAACCGATCAACGTCGGGCACATCATCCCAAGCCTTCAAGGTGACTACGAGGTCCACCTTCTTTTCTCTTCGAATGCTTTTCACGCCGAACATCGCCGCCACATTTACGATGCCGATGCCTCGAACCTCCATGTGATTGCGGGTGATTTCAGCGCTTGTGCCGATGACTTCGCGACCATCAACCAGCGTCACTTTCGTAATATCATCGGAGACCAAGCTGTACCCTCGCTCGATCAAAGCCAGCACGCACTCGCTTTTGCCAATGCCGCTTTCGCCCCGGACGATCACGCCGACGCCAAGGATATCGACCATGCTTCCCATTTCCGTCCCGCGAGGGGCAAACATCATCTCCATCGCCAGGGTGGCGAGGTTGATGAATTTCATCGTGATCAACGGCGTGTTGAAGATTGGAATCTCCGCTTGTTCGGCAGCTTTGAGAAACAGTTTGTCCGGATGAAAGCCGCGGCAAAACACAAGGCAGGGAATTTTGTGGCTGAACAAGGTGTTATAACGATGGGCGCGTTCCTCGGGAGAAAGCGACTTGAGAAAGTGCGATTCCGCATTGCCAATCACTTGGACGCGCTTGCTGGCAAAATATTTCGTAAAGCCCGCCAAGGCTAACCCAGGGCGATTCACCGTAGGCTCGCGAATAATGCGCTTCAGCCCGCTGGCGCCGGCTACGAGGTGCAATTGCAATGAACTGGCGTGCTCGGTGTAAAATCGTTCGACGGTGACAACGTCGCGCTGCATGGCGGAGAGCGTGCTGCGAGAGGCGTGTTCCGTAAAGGAAAGATTTGCGGGCCGTCGTTGGATTTGTTCGGCAGTCGTCGAAGGGATCACGGTAGGCGAGGACGTTCTTTTCGGCGAATTGCGCTGGCCCTTGAACCAGGCTAAGCTGCCGCCATGACACAGGCGCGGCGCGATTTTGGGGAACGACACCGAGGATTGGTTTGGTCCGATCCGCAAGCCGATGATCCGGTTTTTATCCGCGCAGCCCTGTTGCGTGCCGAATTCCAGCGGTTGCTCGATATCGCACTCGAATTTGGTCCCCCACGCCTGCGGCAGGAGTGGAACGTTTTACTAGCCGAAGGTGCGCCAGAAACTGAACGCGCGCGGAGTTCAGTGGAACGTATCCTGAAAAACATCGACGAAGGCCTCGCCCTTGTTGCCGCCCGAAACTGAGACAGTCTGGAATATCTTGCGAGGCGGCGTTACGCTGGAAGTGGACAAACTTCGTGAGCACAACCAGCGCGCGGAAATTCTTATCGCCGATCTAACAAACGCGGTTGCCATGGTGTCGGCCGGGAAATTCGAAAAGATTGAAGCTCGGTCATTAGTGATCAAGGACGGATCAAGGATGACCGTTCAGCTTGGAACACTCGGCAACGGCGGTTTTGCAGATGTGTTTCGGTTGGGCAATGAGCCGAAGAAAGTCATTCATTTGGGTGTTTCGCCAGGCAACGGAGGCAAGATAGAACTTTGGAACGCGCACGAATCTTCAGGGAGACCTTTGTGGCGCACGATCCGATAGACCTCCTGGAGCGAATCACCGATGGCGACGATTTCGTCCCGATAACCAGCGATGCAGCGGCCTTGGATATTTCTGGCAGGCTTCATCGAGGTTGGCTTCCAGCCAGCGGTTGTACCGATCGAATCGCTGGAAAGCTTTCCGTCCGAAATTCAAACTGATATGTTGCGCGCATGAGCGAAGAGCGATTTGCCGAACGGAACGCGGAATTGCAACGGGCCGCCGATCGGTTGCGCGAAGCGGTCGCGCAACCCGAAAGCGGTTTGGTCCGCGATGCTGTTATTCAGCGGTTTGAGTTCACGTTCGAACTCGTCTGGAAATGCCTCAAGCTCTACCTCGAACGACAGGGACTGGAATGCGGTGGGCCTCGGTCAACTTTAAAAAAGGCCTTCGCGGAAGGATTAATCCGGTCTCATGAGGAAGCGGACGTCTGGCTGCAGTTGCTCGAAGACCGCAATCTCACTAGCCATGCCTACGATGAAGCCTTGGCCCAGCGCATTTATGAGAACATTGTCAAAGATTATGTCACGGTTCTTGGCGCCATGGCCGAAAGAATTAACCGCCTCGATTGGGACTGAGCATGAAAGAACTTGCGCTCCGCGAAAGAGATTTGGCGGTCCTGCGAAACGCCGTCCGGGAGTTTACGTTTGTCCACGAAGTGCGCGTCTTCGGTTCTCGCGCGGCTGGCTCAGCCCACCGCGCGTCCGACTTGGACTTAGCGATTTCCGCACCGGACGCGACGCCTGCGGAATGGGCCGAGCTTTGCGGAGCTTTGGAAAATGCTCCTTTGATTTATGAACTGGACATCGTCCGCCCGGAACGACTGACCGGGGAACGATTGAAGGAACGAATTGAGCGCGAAGGCGTTGTTATCTACCCTGAGGCCAGAGCGGCGTGAGGTTAGAATTGCGGCTATAGAATTTCCATTTGTGTCATGCCGGCGTGACTCGCCGTCTCAGGCAGAAATTTCTGGTCGCACGGCGCGATCTCAGCCGCTAAGGTGCCTCCATGAGTTACGTGACGCTCGAAGTCGAAATTGACCGCGGCCAGATTATTCCCAACCCGAAAAGCTTCCTGCCGCCGGGAGTGGTTTGCTGACAATTCTAGAGTCGCAGAAGCCGGTGGAAGCGCCGGCGACCGCTAGAGAAGCTTTCAAAAGACTGCAACGCGAAATGCAGCTTACTCGGGAACAGGCCGAACAATGGAAGGCTTCCATCGGCGCTGCACGCCGCTGAGTCAGCCTCATGATTCATCTGGATGCCAATTATCTCGTGGACGCGCTGGTTCCGGGTTCACCTGCCGCGCTTAAGATCGATGGTTGGATTTCCGCGACGGAACCTCTCGGAATGAGTGCCGTGGCCTGGGGAGAGTTCCTCCGCAGCCCCATCACGCCGGCTGCGGAATCTGCCGCGCGCGAGGTCGTTGCAACCCTCGATTCTTTGCTTCCAAGGATGCCGAACTGGCCGCCAAACTCTTTTAATCAAACAGGCCGGCGCTCGGGGAGCTTTCAGGACTGTTTGATTGGCCGGCGCCATTCGGTGCGGCGCGCCACTCGCCACTTTGAATGGAAATGCGGAGCAATCACGAACGCGAACAAGGCGCTTGTTGTGCTCCAGACGCCGTCGTTATTGCAGGCTTGAACTTCGAAGCGGTAAGAGCCGGGCGGCAAGTTGCGGTAAGATAAGAGGCATCGAATGAGCACGTCGCGGAACAAACCGTCGGCGGGCGTGATGCCGGACAGTTGCCCGTTCCGCCACCGATTCAATCCAGTCGGTCTCCAATCCAAGCCGTGCCGTCCTCCTCGATGTGCATCGGACCGGCTACGTTATCCAACCACAGCCGTGAACAGCGTTTTTCTTGTTGCTTTCGAGCAGCGTCAATTCGTTGTTGGAGGCTATCCAGATTCCGCCCCATCGGCGTCCACAGATTTCCTTTGGCTTGGAGCGCAAGCCAAGCTCGCGGGAATCGTAGGGTGTGTGAAGGCGCCGTTGTGGAAGCTGACAAACCGATCCTGGGATTATGACGGCGTTGCCACTTTCGCATTCGGTTTCAGCTGACCTACAAATTGAACTCCGGGCCCAGGTAGATTTCCCGCGCTTTCGGATCGTTCACCAGAAATTCCGCGCTCCCTTCGCAAACGACTTGGCCATGGTGAATCAGATACGCGCGATCCACGAGTTTCAATGTTTCACGGACGTTGTGGTCGGTGATCAGGATGCCCAGCCCGCGTTCTTTCAAACGCCGGACGATCTTTTGCACCTCATAGACGGCGATCGGATCGATGCCACTGAACGGTTCATCCAGTAACAGCAACTTGGGGCTGGTGACCAAAGCGCGAGTGATCTCGAGCCGGCGTTTCTCCCCGCCGCTCAGCGTATAAGCTTTGTTGTGAGCGAGCGAAGACAAGTCCAATTCATCCAGCAAATGCTTCAAGCGCACCCGCCGTTCTGTTCTGTCCAGCCGGCACGTTTCCAGGATCGCCAGGATATTCTGCTCGACTGTTAACTTGCGGAAAACGGACGGTTCTTGAGTGAGGTAACCTATCCCAAGACGCGCGCGTTGATGCATGGGCAGACGTGTAATGTCGTTCCCTTGAAAAGAGACCTGGCCTTCGTCCGGGCCGATCAAGCCGACGACCATGTTAAATGTCGTGGTTTTTCCGGCGCCATTTGGTCCAAGCAATCCGACCACTTCGCCGGCGGAGACATTAATGGAGACACCGTTCACCACGCGCCGCTGGCGATAGGCTTTTACAAGGTCTTCAGTAGTAATCAGACTCATGAGATCATTTCCGCGCTCCGCCGCGCGTGCACGGGCCAAATGCGTGTCAAAAAGAAATGGAGGCTCCTCATGAACCAGTGGGTAGGACAGTGCGTCTCGCCTGTCCAAACGGAGAGGTGCACCTGGACAGGCTGGACGCGCTGTCCTGCCAAGTTGGGCGCCTCGGATTGCATAGCGAGCTTAATTCATTTTCCCGGCGCTAACTGCAAGTGCGCGGATTCGACAGCATCGCGCTCGATTTCAACCTTATAATTTCCTTTCATGCCGAACGTGCCATTGGCGCGGTCGAGAATAAACCGTTCTGCGTTGTAACGCCGGCCGGGCATGGAAAGTTGCGGTTTGCCGGTCAGCTCCATCGTGCCTTTTGCCACCCAATAATCAACCTTCTCGCCAATGGCCCGAAGGTCTCCTTGCCGAACGGCAACATTTTCCTCCGCGATGATCTGGTCTAGTTTGCCATCAGGTTCGACGAAGAACGCGGCCAAAACGGTGCAGGTCACTTCCTGATCCCGCTGCTGGGGATGAATCAGGCGAACACGGTTCAGGAAGATGGCCGAACTGGCTTTGAACTGGAGTTCGTCCGAAAAGATTTCGATCTCCTGCGTCTGCACATTCGTCTGGCTGCCAGGTTTCAGCAACGAAAAATCCAACGAACGGACTACCGGACCAAGCAGCTTCATCGCGACATTCCCTTCCGCTCGAATCTTGTTTGTCTTGGGGATCATAATAAGCGTGTCCGCCTTGCCCTCGCCTTGTTCGATCTTCCATGTCGGGTTGCCCGTCATGGTGACTATATCTTCGGCGGTCCGGTACACGGCTCGTTCGCCGCGGGCGATGGTCTGGTCCCGCTTGAATTGCACGTTGGCGTCCGCAATCAGCTCCACCAGTTTGCCATCTGCTGCGTTAAAACGATTCGTGAGTGTTTGACAGAACAGCGACGCTCCTTGCGGGTCCGCGATTTGGACGTTGCCTCGGAAAACCGCCAGCTCCGCGTTGTACTCCAATGCATCGGCGGACACTGTCACTGGCCGAGCAGTTTCCGGTGGAGCATTGGTCGTTGCACGCGCGCCCAGCCAGTCGAGCGGTGCCATCTTATCGGGGAGCAGCTTCACTGAGACATTCCGTTCGACACGGAATGACCTTGTTTCATCGTTAAGGATGATGATATCGCCGGAACCTTCCTTCTCGGCGATCTTCCATTTCGGATTTCCAGAAAACGTCACCAATTTATCCTTGAGCAGGTAGACGGCTTTCTCGCCGGTGACACGCGTGTCGTCCTTGTCGAAAAGCACATCCCGCTCGGCTTCGATGCGTTCAGCTTTGCCGTCCGTCGGCGCAAAAAACACTTTCAGAATTCCGCAAGTCAACGTGCCTTGTTCGTCTTCGACCCGAACATTCTCCTGAAAGACAGCCAGATCGGAGCGGTAGTCGAACCGATGAGACTGAACTTCCAGAATCTCACTCGCTCCTGAGACTCGGTTCGTCTGGGTTGATCCATTCGTTGTGTTCGTGGACGGTTTGGGAACGTTTTGAGTCGCGGGAATATTCAATCGTGATGCAGCGGCTACGAGCCGCTTGCGAAGCACCGTTTGGACTTCGTTTGAAATAACCAAGCGCGAATCGTCCTGTTGCCAGCGAAAGCCTTGACCTTGAATCGAGAATCGTTCATCGACCGTGCGAACGACCAGCTCACCGGAAGAAAACGCAATTTTCGTCTTCGGATCAAAGATGCACTGTGGCGCTTCGATGATCATGTCCTTGGATTGATCGCGAAATGTTTCGACCGTCATGCCCTGGATTTCCAATTGGCCGTTCGCCAATCGCTTGCCGGATCTTCCTTTGAGGATGCTCCGGCGCTTGCCTTGATCATCGTTAGCTGGAGCGGTGAAGTCCTTGAATTGGCTGCCGAAGGGAGCTTGCGACTGGACGCGATACGAAAATCCGCCAAATGCCGCGAAGCAAAGGAAGACCGCCACCCAAACAGCAAGCCGAGTTGAAAGGCGTTGGTTCACACCGAGTATTCTTTGATTAATCGAGTCCATTTTTTTTGCGCTTTCAAGATAAGTTCGACCACTTCGCGCACTGCGCCGCCACCGCCAGACGCCATCGTGACGTAGTCGGCCGCGAGTTTTGCCTCGGCGATTCCATTGGCGACAGCAATCGCAACTCCAGCGCGCCTCATCACACCAAGGTCAACGACGTCGTCGCCAACGAAACAGACTTGTGCCCAAGTCAGCCCCGTTTTGGCCAGAATCTCTTCGGCAGCCACAACTTTGTTTCCATCGCGTTGATGGAGAAAATCAATTCTCAACTCGGCAGCCCTTTGCGTCGTGGCAAACGACGGCCGGTTGGAAATCCAGCCCACTTTAATGCCTTCCCTCTGCAAGAGACGCATGCCAAGCCCATCCTGAATGTGGAAACGCTTGGTTTCGCTGACATCGCCCAAGCCAATGGTTGCGTCTGTTAACACACCGTCCACGTCACAAAGCAGCAACTTAACTCGGGCAAGTTTAGAGCCAAGACTGGAATTTGGCGCGCCTTTCGCCACTGCGTTGGTGCGTCTTATCCGTCGCTTTCGCGTCCGATCTTTTAACATAGTTTGCTTGCTGACCTAATGTCACCGACACAGACAGGCGTCCCGCCGTCCGTATATAGCGTAGCGCAGACTCTCAGCCTGTTGTATCGCAGAATTGTATTAATTGTAGTCTCCGGATCGTCCGCCAATTCGAGCGTCCCGGAAGATGCGGACGGTATGCCGTCAAATCAGTGATACAGCCGACTGAAAGTCCGCGTTACGACGATGGCAGGCGCGCTAAACACGTACGCATTCTGCGAACTTTCCGCAAGTTCAGGCGTTGTGGAAGGTGCGGACGCGGCGCCGATTGCAAATCTGCGCTACAACGCCGCAACAAACACGTCTTAGGCGAGACGCCCGTCCTGGATCAGCTTCTGGTGGCGCGCAGAATAACGAGACGGCAAATCGCGAGAGGATACGACTCGGCCAAGACTTCCGTGGGGTTGCCCTCATTCACTTCGTAGCGCGCAAACCATGGTTTGTGTCGAACATGACTTTGGCCGATTTCGATCGTCAGCTCATATTCCGCTTCGATGGCTTGTTTTAGTTTGTCGGCTTCCGATGGATCGGTGGAGTAATTGGGAATGCTGTGCGACGGAGGATTTCCCAGAACATGATAATGAATATGTGCGTCCAGGTCACGTCCGGCCGCCAGCTGATACGGATTGAAAGACTCAATGAACGACACAAGCTCTAAAGGACTGTTTCAATCGGATTCTGCTCGTAATGACGCCATTCCAGCGATCGCGGTTTCGATAAAATGCGTCGGGTTAAGTACAGATATTGCGTTCTCTTCGTTCCATATAACGCGCCTGAGCGCGACTCTCTCCGAACCGCGGAGTCTGTGTTCGCCTACGCATGCGCGGCTTCCAACACTTCTTTGACTGCTTCGACACAACGACCGCAAATCGTTGACTGATCGGGATTGCGACCCACATCTGCTTCCCAGTGCCAGCAGCGCTCGCATTTCTGACCGTCGGCCTTGACGACCTGAAACAAGATGTCATTCGACCCGGAGTTGGCGATTTCAAGCTGAGAGACGTTCAGCAATTCGCGCAGGGCCTCGCGTTCCGCGGCAGCGACAGCGAGCATTTCCGATCGGCCAATCAGGCTGATTTTGGCTTCCAATGCCTTTCCAATCACTTTGGCTTGGCGCGCCTTTTCCAACTCCGGCAATGCCATTTGCCGAATAGCAAAAAGAGTCTTCCAGGTCTCTTGCTCGGCTGCGGATCTCGGAAAATTGACCGGCGACCAATCGGCCAAATGAACCGAATCCATGGCATCCCCCGGCACAAACTCCCAAGCCTCGTCCGCGGTAAAGGCGAGAATCGGGCCGAGCATGCTGCAAAGACCGACGATCATTCGGTAAAGCGCGGTTTGTGTCGATCGCCTGCGATGCGAATTCGCTGCGTCGGTGTAGAGCCGATCCTTCACGATGTCATGGTAAATTGCCGACAGTTCAACGGCGGCGAACTGGCTGAGCCTTTGATAGACTACATGAAACTCGGAGGCATCGTAAGCGGCGGCGGCGTCGGCTTCGAGTTTGGCAAACTCGCCCAGAATCCAGCGATCGAGGCCGGTGAGTTGCTCGTCTCGCACAGAGCGCTTATCCGGTTCGAAGTCGTACAGATTGGACAATTGATACCGAAGCGTATTTCGGATGAGCCGGTAAGTTTCACCGACTTTGCTGACGCGTTCTTCGCTTACGACGATGTCGTTGCGAAAATCCTGCGAAGCGACCCAGAGGCGGACAATGTCGGCCCCGTGCTTCTGGACGTAGGTTTCGGAGGTTTGTGGTTTTTCGTATCCACCTTGGCCTTGCTTGCTCTTGGAAATTTTTTCGCGGTCGGCGTCCACGAGAAAACCATGCGTCAGGACGGTTTTGAACGGAGCCGAGCCATTGCCAGCGAGTGACAACAACAGGGAGGATTGAAACCAGCCACGGTGCTGGTCACTGCCTTCAAGATACATGTCTGCCTGCCAGTCGCGTTCGGAGCGTTTGAGTTCCGCTCGCTGCATTAAAACAGAACGGGATGAGGAACCGGAATCGATCCAAACATCGAGTGTGTCGTTGGATTTGGCGACCGGTTCTGGGCCGTTCCAATTTGCGGGACGCACGATTGCCCAGAGTTCGCTGCAGGTCTTTTCAAACCATGCGTTCGAACCATGCGTGGCAACCAAGTCGGCCACCGCGCGAACAATCGCGGGATCGAGAATGGCTTTGCCCTGCGCGTCGTAAAACGCCGGGATCGGCACTCCCCACGTGCGTTGCCGGGAGATGCACCAATCGGGACGGCCTTTCACGGCCGCTTCAATCCGATTTTTCCCCCAATCTGGAATCCAATCGACTCGATCGATTTCTTGCAGCGCAGCCTCGCGGAAATTCTGATGATCGATCTTGATGAACCACTGATCCATCGCGCGAAAAATGACCGGCGTTTTGCTGCGCCAACAGTGCGGATAGCTGTGCAGATAATCTTCCTCGTGCAGCAGCACGTTGCGGGCGCGCAGAATTTGGAGAACAGCTTCGTTCGCCTCACTCTTTCCCTGCTTCTCGATAATCGCTTTGCCTAACAATTCCGCGGGCATTTGTTTTTCGAGCGGCAACTCATTCGAGTGCGTAAATCGGCCGTCGTCATCGACTGGCGAATAGATCGGCAGCCCTTGTTGCAAGCCGAGGCTGTAGTCCTCCAAACCGTGACCCGGAGCGATATGAACAAAACCGGTCCCAGTGCTGTTATCGACGAAGTGATCGCCGGCAAGAAGCCGTCCGCTGCGCGCGATAAACGGATGTTGAAATTCGATCTGGCCGAGGTCGTCGCGATCAAGGCTTCGCTGAATCTCGTAACCGGTCCAGCCAGACTTCTGCGCAACGGTCGGAAGCAGCAAGGTGGAGAGAATGTAGCTTTCTCCCTGCACATGCACGAGCGAGTAGGAAAATGTGGAGTTATATGCGACAGCGAGATTGGCGGGCAACGTCCAGGGCGTTGTGGTCCAGATCAGCACGAACGTATTCGGCTGCCCGACGACTGGGAACTTCACGTAAATGCTCTTGCTAACGTGATCCTTGTATTCGACTTCGGCTTCGGCAAGCGCGGTCCGGCAGGGAATGCTCCAGTACACCGGCTTTTTGCCACGGTAAACGAAACCTTTCTCGACGATGTCAGCGAACAAGCGCAATTCATTTGCTTCAAACGTTTTGTCGAGCGTCAAATACGGATTATCCCAGTCGCCCAACACGCCGAGCCGTTTGAATTGAGTCCGCTGAATGTCGATATATTTGCGAGCGTACTCATCGCAAGCTTTCCGAATCGTGACGGGATCGACATTGGTGTCGCCCCGCTTGCGCATCTCCTGGCTGACCTTGAATTCGATGGGCAAGCCGTGGCAATCCCAACCTGGAACGTAAGGCGCGCTTTTGCCCCGGAGGCTCTGATATTTGACAATGATGTCCTTCAGAACCTTATTTAGAGCATTGCCGATGTGGACATCGCCGTTGGCGAAGGGGGGGCCGTCGTGCAGGATAAATGTTTCGGCTGATGTCCGCCGGGCTTGGATGCGCTCGTACAAGTGGCTGGCCTGCCATTTGTCCAAGCGCTGGGGTTCGCGCGACACCAGATCGGCTTTCATGGGAAAGTCGGTCTTCGGCAGATTAAGTGTATTCTTGTAATCCATTCGATTTCGGTCAGGAACGCCCAAGCTAACAGCGGCTCTGGCACGTGTCAATGTGAGCAGCGGTGCGGTGGGGTGATGACGGTAATGTTCAGTTAATGACGAATGGCTAACGACCAATGACGAAAGAATGACGAAATTCCGAATGACGAACGAGGACGGCTGTCGAACGGCGTCGCGTGGTCTAAT
>VHDE01000055.1 GCA_016871515.1 Verrucomicrobiota bacterium | reverse complement strand
CAGCGTCGAAAGTGCTTCTTCGTAATCGTCGCTGGCCAAGCCCCGCAGGAAAGTAAAGACGCGTGTTCGAATCGCGGCCGTGAATGATTTTGTGTCACGGGTGATGTCTTGATCCGCCTCCTCAGCGTCTAAGGCCTCTTTTTGCGACCGAATTTTACTCAACCTGCTCACGCCTCGCAGCTTGCTTCGGTGACACGAGAATTTTGACCTGCGCCGAGAACGGCTGATCGACTGCCCTCGGTCGCAAATCCAATCCACCCGGCAACTCGCCCATGTGTTTTAGGCGCAGGTCTGGCGATGCGCCCAGACGTCCGGGCCGCTCGCTTTGTTAAATGCAAATGAAGAGATGTGACTCCCATCTTTCCCAACGCCTTCGTGAAATAGCTGAAGCGCGGGCGGAGACCTCCAGAGACCTCCAGGTCAACACCCTTGAAAGAAGCTCTTTTTTCAAGCAAGCTCTGTTCATGGCAACAGTGACGATTGAACTGGAGCGTGACGCCGTTGAGAAATTGACTGCGGCTAAGCTGACTCCGCACGAAACATTTTCCGATGTCGTGCGGCGCGCCCGATTTCCGCAGCACCCTCATCTCGCTCATGAGTTGCGGGAAGACTTCAAGCGGCGCGCCGGCCATTCGCCGCTGAGCGATTAAGCCCTCGATCGTCTGACCGAAGCCCAACACCATCCCTCGCGTGCACCCTCGCATTGGAATGAGGGCTGATGCTTTTCGATACGACATTCCTCATCGACTTTGAGCGCGAGGTCAAACGCAACCGTCCTGCTGCTCCTGGCTTCCTGACACAACACACGAATGTTCCACTTTACATCAGCATCATCAGTGTGAGTGAGTTCGCCGAGGGCTTCAATGGCTTCCAACAGCAGGACTGCTGGCTCTGCCTCAGCCATTACACCGTGCTTGATCTCACGCGTGACATCGCGTGGCAGGCTGGACAGATTTCGCGTCAACTCCGGGTTAGCAGCGGTCAAACCGTCGGCGACAGCGACATCTTGATCGCGTCGACTGCACTTTACCACGGTCTGCCCCTTGTCACAGGTAATAGGCAACATTTTCAGAGAATCCCTGGGTTGAATGTGGTTGGATATTGACCTTATTTCGGTGGTGGTGACGGCGCGCAGAACTCTCTTTTAGATCGCCGTTCTGCGTTCTGTAACATAGAGTGTCACTCATGCCCCAGGACCCTGGAAGAGTCGAAATCGTTCATGCCAACAAAGTGGTTCACAGTATCTCGTTGTCCTCTGTTCTCGTCTCAATCGCTTTAGGAACTGTGGCTGCCGTTCAAAGCGCTTCCGTATTAGAAAAGGCCACTGGCGGAAGCTCGAAGCCATTTCCGGATCGGCGTTTCAGCTTGGAACAAGGCGATGTCGTCGCGTTCCTTGGCGGGGCAGACGTGGCCGCCGCGCAGCACACGGGCCACCTCGAGACGTTGCTGACGGCGACGCACCGTGGGCGAGGGGTGCGCTTCCGCAATTTCGGCTGGGAAGGGGACACCGTATTTGCGCAGCCACGGGACGTCGGCTTTCCTCCGCTTCGCATCCATTTGGAGCGTGCTGGCGCCTCCGTGATCGTCCTTCAGTTTGGACGGAGTGAAGCGCTCGATGGGCGCGAAGCTTTGCCAGGATTCGTTTCTGCATACGAAAAGCTCCTCGACGAGTTTTCTAAACAAACACCGCGAATGGTTCTCGTTACGCCGCCTCTGTACGAACGCGGTCCTGACTTGTTACCCAACCTTTCCGTGCGAAACCCTGAGCTCGCCGAGTATGCCGGCGCGATTCGCGATTTGGCGCGTCGACGTAACTTGCCGCTTGTGGATCTTTTCACGGAACTGAGTCGTGACGCGAATGGAACATCGCGACTGACGGACAACGGTCTGCAACTCACGCCGCGCGGGCAGGCTCTCGTTGCGCGGGCTTTCGTGCGTCAGCTTGGATTTGGCAGCATAGCCGGCGTCGCAGGTGAACCGAATGAGGCAGGCGCCTGGCCCAACGGAGCATTCGAGCGGCTCCGCCAGGTTGTCGTCGCAAAGAACCGGCTTTGGTTCGACTATTGGCGCCCGCAAAACTGGGCGTTCCTCGGCGGCGACCGTATTAACCAACCCAGCAGCCGAGATCATCGTGATCCTAAAGTCCGTTGGTTCCCGGCCGAAATGGAAAAGTTCGTGCCGTTGATTGAAGCGAAAGAACGGGAGATTGCGGAGTTAGCCGGGAAACTGCCATGAGAGATTTCATGAAAGATCAAGAGTCCAAGATATCGTCGGCGCTACGGGCGGCTGGCATTCTCGTTCTGTTTTTGGTTCTAGCGGCTTCCCGCGCCCGTGCCGCTGACACACACGATCCCAACGTCGAACTCGCATCATTTCAAATCGCCGACGGTTTCGAAGCGAATCTGTTCGCGTCGGAGAAGGACGGCGTCGTCAAGCCGATTCAGATGCGTTTCGACGCGCGCGGGCGGCTTTGGGTGATTGGCAGCACGGTTTATCCGCAGATCGAGCCGGGCGAAATCCCGAATGACAAGGTTTTGATGCTCGAAGATACCGACCGCGACGGGCGTTGCGACAAGACGACCGTTTTCGCGGACGGCTTGATGATCCCGACCGGAATCGAGTTGGGCGATGGTGGCGTGTACTTGGGACACGGCACAGACTTGCTTTTTCTGAAAGACACAGACGGTGATGGCAAAGCAGACGAATCGCGCGTCGTCCTGCGCGGGTTTGGCACCGGCGACAATCATCAAAATATCAATTCATTCCTCTGGGGTCCCGGGGGAGAACTTTGGATGTGCCAAGGGTTGCACACGCGCTCGCATGTTGAAACGCCTTGGGGCATTCAACATCTCGAACAGGCCGGCATTTGGCGCTTACGGACACGCCGGCTCAAGCTCGAAGGCTTTTATGGTTCCGCGCACGAACCGCAGAATCCGTGGGGCTTCGCGTTTACTGACTGGGGCGAACCAATCGTCCTCGCGGGAAACAACAGTTCGCCAATCTATCCCGTGCCGGGAATGACCGCGAAACGCCGGGAAGCGCCGCCGGCAATCATCTGGAAAAACGGTCAAGGCCGCAAAGCGGGCGGCGGCGATATCGTCGGCGCCGCGCATTTTCCAGAGGCATGGCAAGGCGCGCTCATTCTTGCCGGCTATATCAACAATGCCGTTTGGACACTCAAGATAAGCGACGACGGCGCCGGTTTTGTTCTCGAAGACTTGCCGCCGTTGATCAAATCAACGAGCCGCTATTTTCGGCCGGTCGATGCCAAGTTCGGTCCAGACGGCGCGCTTTATCTGTGCGATTGGTACAATCCAATCATCGGCCATTATCAGGCCAGCTTTCGGCACCCAGACCGTGACAAGACGCATGGGCGTATCTGGCGAATTACTGCCAAGGGCCGGTCGTTAACCAAACCTCCGCTACTCGCGGACGCGTCGCTGCCAGACTTGCTTGAGCATTTGAAGTCGCCGGATCGATGGACGCGGCATTTCGCGAAGCGAGTCCTGGCCGATCGGCCGGCCGGCGAAGTTAAGGACGCGCTTAAGGTATTCGTTGCCAGACCTGGACTGTCCGAGCATGCCTTGAAGGAGGCGCTTGGCGTTTATCAAAGCCACGAAATCGTCGCGCCGAATTTACTGGAGCGCCTGTGTCGAGCTGCTGATCCGAACGCTCGCGCTTATGCCGCTGGCGTTGTTGGCGCTTGGGCGGATCGGTTGTCGAACCCACTCACTTTGTTGCGAGCTTTGGCGAAGGATGAAAATGCTCGTGTGCGATTGCAGGCTGTTGTTGCCTGCACTTACATTCCTAAAGCTGAAGCAATGGAAGTTGCGGCCCTTGCTGCCGATTTTCCCACCGACAAGTTTTTGACCTACGCTTTGAATCAAGTTGTCTTCGCGCTCAAGCCTTGCTGGCTTGCGCCGTTCCAGGCCGGCAAACTGAATCTCGAAAACAAACAGTCGCGGCTCAGCATGCTGGTTAGTGCAGACGGCACAGCTGACACGCTGCAAGCTGTGCGCGACATTCTTCGTGCGACGCCAATGGAAGCTTCAGCGAAGGAGGTCTATTTGCGCATCCTCGCCGAGCATGGCGACGGCAATGATTTCTCGGAGTTGGCCAAGCTGAGCGATACATCGCTTCAAGCTCGACTGCTTCCCATTTGGGCCGCGCCAAATCGAGTGCGAAGCTTTCGTCTTAACAGAGATCCTTCGTATCTCATCCGTCCGCTCGTCGAGAGTCCAGACACGCGAGTTCAAGCAGAAGCGCTCCGATTGGCTGGCGCATGGAAATGCGAGGGGGTTCGCGACAAGGCCGAGTCAACTGCGCTCGATACGAGATCAAACGAGCATTTACGTCGAGCGGCCATCGAGGCTTTGGCGCTGTTCGGCGGTGATTCAGCGCGGAAAGTTTTGTCTCAACTCGCGACGGTTGGCGCGCCTTCTATTCAAGCTGCCGCCATCGCGGGTTTGACTCAACTGGATTTGGCAGTGGCCACGCCCTTGGCCGTTCAGGGTTTGGCTCGCTTGCAGGATGATGCGCCGCTGAGCGAAATCTTTTCCGCGTTCTTGCAACGCCAAGGCGGCGCGGCTGCGCTTGCCAGCGCCCTTTCCACGGCTCGTCCTCCAAAGCGCGCTGCGGAAGCAGGGCTGCGCGTAATGAGCGCCAGCGGTCGGCGCGATGAAACGCTTGCTCGCTTGCTGAATGACGCGGCCGGGTTCAACCAGGAAGGCAGGAACTTAGCGACCGCAGATATTCGTCGTTTGACCGACGAGGTTCACGCTCAAGGCGATGCTCAACGAGGCGCCGAAATCTTCCGTCGCGCCGAACTTGGATGTGTCGCTTGCCACGCCGTTCACGGCCAGGGCGGAAACATTGGCCCTGAGTTGAGCAATCTCGGCACAGCCCAGCCCATTGACTTCATCATCGGCGCAATTCTCGATCCGCAAAAGGAAATCAAGGAAGGGTACACATCCATTTCGGTGACCACAAAGACCGGCGAGGAATATCAAGGCTATCAATTGCGTGAGACCGGAGATGAAATCGTAGTTCGCGATGTCCTTCAAAGCAAAGAAATCCGCGTGCGGCGCGATGCGATCAAAGAGAAGAAGCTGAACGGTTCGGTCATGCCGGCGGGTTTGGCGGACACACTAACGCGCGCTGAGTTCCGCGATTTGGTGCGCTTTTTGTCGGAACTGGGCAAGCCGAAATAGAGACGCGCACGACGCACGACGGCATTTTGTTATGGATTCGTGACCGGCCTTTTGGTATAAAGACCGCGTAGCAACCGGCGTGGATCGTTAGTCCGATATTTGCCTTTCTAAACTGGTTCAATCCTTCACACATGAAAACGTTTCTTTTGGTGTTGGCAATGGTCATCACACTTGTAACGAGTTACGGCCAGAAATCCGTTGTGTTTAACATTCGCGTTATCGGCTCAGTCGATGCTCGGGTCTTTCTCGAGGATGGGACGTTTGCGAGCACGGGTTGGACGGCGCAACTCTTTGGCGGTCCCGCGGGCGGCAGGATGTCTCCGTTGTTGCCTACAACCACTTTTCGAACGGGCGCAGCCGCCGGTTATGTTGCGCCGCCGGCATTGCCGGTGGAAGTGCCGGGCGTCGCCCCGGGCATCCAAGCAACACTCGTCATGAGAGCTTTCAACGGCAGTTCATTGGAGAACTCGACGGTCGTTTACGAATCAAATCCGTTTACGATTACGCTTGGAGGTGGCCTGCTGCCGCCAGCCAACCTAATTGGCCTGGGAAAGCTTGCCTTGGTCAAATCGGCCTTGCCCCCAGCGATCACAAGCCAGCCGCTCGGCCAAACTGTCTTGGTGGGAACCGCCGTGACTTTAAGCGTTACAGCGACTGGCACTGCGCCCTTGAGTTATCAATGGCGCTTCAAGGGCGCTGATATTGCCGGGGCGACGAGTGCCACGCTGCGCTTCAATGATGTCAGATTTCCGACCAAGGCGATTATACGGTCGTCGTGAAAAACGCGAATGGCTCGGTCACGAGTAATGTTGCAACGGTGAAAGTCACGACGGGGCTAATCACTCAAGGCGGGTTGCGGCGCGAGATTTACCGAAGCATTACCGGTAATACGATCGATGATTTTACTCGCAGTCCCCAATACCCAAACTCACCGGATCGCATCGATACAGTGAGTTCATTCGGGTCACGGGATGTGGGACCGGATTGCGGCACGCGATTGACTGGGTTTGTCACGCCGACAGCGACTGGCAGTTATGTCTTTTACATCGCTGCGGATGATCAGGCTGAGCTTTATGGGAGTCCAAATGACAATCCGTCTGACAAACCCCGGATTGCGTTTGAACCGCAATGGGCGCAGTACCGCGATTACCTTGGCACGGCTCGACGCACCGCCAGCCGGCCCGAAAATAAATCAGCCGCCGTGAACATGGAGGCTGGCCGGTCTTATTACGTCGAAGCTCCGCATAAAAATGGCGGTGGCGGTGATTATATCTCGGTAGCCTGGCAAAGGCCCTCGGCATCGCCTCCAGTGAACGGGTCGGCGCCGATTGCCGGAACGTTCCTCTCGTGGGGAATGTTCGCGCCCGAGATCACAGGCCAGCCGAAGAGCGCGACCGTTCCGGCCGGAGGCACAGCAACATTTACGGTCACCGCAACAGGAACAACGCCGTTGAATTATCAGCGGCATCGTAACGGGGTTAAGATCGACGGCGCGCCGAAAGCGACGCTGACCATTAATGATGTGGCGGCTGCACACGCCGGCAGTTACACGGTGGTTGTTTCCAATCAAACCAGGGCCGTGACTAGCCAGCCCGCGGTGTTGACGGTCGGGGAACCGAGCGGCGGAAGGGCATTCGTGGTCCGTGAACTTCCCAGCGGTTATGTGCCTGGCGCGGGCTTCAAGGTGATCTTGAAGGCTGCACCTCCCAATGGAACCAGTGTCTATGCCATTGAGGAGTTTCCTCCAGCAAACTGGAATATCGGATCGATCAGTGATAGTGGCTCGTTTGATACGGCAACGAAGAAGGTCAGGTTTGGTCCATACTTCGACTCGAATACTCGCATACTAAGTTACGAGGTAATTCCACCCAACAGCGAGACTGGCCGAAAGACCTTCACGGGCACGGCGTCGGCGGATGGAATTAACAGCGCGGCCGAAGGAGCAAGCGTGATCGAGTTGATGCCCCTGTTGCACCCGGCTGATAACAGCCCGGCCAATAATCGCATTTCGATTGGCGAAGTGACGGCGTATGGGGCGGCGTGGCGCAACGGAACGACTTGGCCAGTGGCGCCAGATCCAATTCCGATTGACTACGTCACTCGCGCCGGCGCGTTGTGGAAGAGCGGCGAGGCTTACGTGTTTGATTCCAAAGTCCCGCGTGCGCCACTTTGGTGGGTCAATGCGCCGACGCCCCGTTTGGCGGGTGTCGTTCGCTCCGCTAGTTTCACCGCCAGCATGAACGGACATTCGACTGCGGTTGGCGCGAAGCGTTTGGAGCGCGTGAAGCTTGCTCCGGCTTTCCGAGCGCGCCGGTCGATGCCAAAGCGCCGGCAAGCCGGACGCAATCCAAGCCGCTGGCGCGTGATGGGCGGCGGCGCGGAAGAATTAGCTGCAAGGAAAATGAGTTGGTGAAACTATTTTACACGGGACCTCTAATCAATGTGGAAATGCTCGTCGTGATGCTCGAAAAGCACGCCATTCCGGCTAAGCAAGAATTCGTCGATCCGAATGAACCCGACGACGGTGACCTAAACAGACTGGCGAAAGTGTTTGTTCCCGAAGCGGACTACGAGAAGGCGCGGCGATTGTTTTATTCGGATCGTGAGGATGAGTTATGAACCGTTTTAAATAACTCTTCGGCATGTTTGCGGGCAGCTTCGGATTGTCCTCCCAGCATTCGGGCCAATTCATCAACACGCTCCTTCGGTTCAAGGCGCTTTATTTCCGACAAGGTTCGGCCGCTCTTGAGTTGCTTGCTTACCAGATAATGCGTGGAAGCATAGGCCGCAACCGGAGCGAGGTGTGTGATGCAGAGCACTTGCCGCTGGCGTGCGATCTGGAGCATTTTTTGCCCCACCGCGTGCGCGGTTTCGCCGCCAACGTTGGCATCCACCTCATCAAATACGAGAACCGGGATTTCATCCTCGGCAGCCAAAACAGTTTTCAAAGCCAACATAACCCGGGCCATCTCCCCTGAAGACGCGATGGCTCGCAACGGTCGTGCTGGTTCGCCAGCATTGGGGGCAAATTGAAATTCGATGGTGTCGAACCCGACGGGCGGAATCTGAGACTTGTAATTTGAAATCTGAGCCTGGGTCGAGATCGCGATGCCGAACTGGCTTTGTTTGAACCCCAGGTCCGCGAGTTGGCGCGATGCAGCCTTGCAGAGTTTCGGGATTACTTTGCGGCGTTGCGTCGAGAGAGCTTCGCCCTGGCGTAACAGTTCGTGATCAAGCTTGGCGAGATCGGCATTGATTTGGAGGAGCTGGGCGTCGCGCTGTTCGAGTTGAGTAAGTTTCTCGAGCGCTTGTTGACCGAAAGAAATAATCTCTTGCAGGTTGGAACCGTATTTACGTTTGAGCGACTGGACCAAATTCAGCCGCTCCTCCAGTTCCTGCAAACGAGAGGGATCGATTTCCAACCGGTCGGCGTAATGCGAAATGTCATTTTGAAGATCGTGAAGCAGACTGACGATCTGGCTTTGCAGAGAAAGGAGAGGAGCTGCGCCGGCATCGATTTTCTGCAATTCCTGCAGCGTGCGGCCAAGAATGCCCGCTTGAGCAAGCAACGAATGCTCGTCATCGTTCAAGAGGCTGAGAGCCGTCTGGCTGAGCTGGAGAAGGGTCGCGGCATTGCTGACCCGTTTATGATCCTCCCGTAACTCGGGCTCTTCGTCCGGGCGCAGCTTCGCGGCCTTGATTTCGGCGACCTGAAATCGCAACAGATCGAGCTGTTGCGCATAGGTCTTTTCATCGACGATTAGCGCGGCTTTCTCGGTTTCGAGTGCGGTGCGTTGGCGGACCAACGCGGCAAAAGAGTCGCGAGGTGCTTGCAGGTTTCCGAAGGCATCGAGAATGGCCAGCTGCCGGGCGGGATGAAAAAGAGATTGATGGTCGTGAGGCCCGTGGATATCGACGAGCCATTCGCCGATGGCGCTGAGGATTTGCAAAGATGTCGGGGAGCTATTGACAAACTGTCGGTTGGTTCCGGCTGATGTAATGGTGCGTTTGAGAAAAAGCTGATTCTCTTCGCACGGTTCAAGCCCGTTGTCCTGCAAGAATGATGCGATAGGCGCGCGAAGCCGCGAGATGTCGAAGATCGCTTCTACGGAACAGCTATCGCTGCCAGCGCGGATGAGGTTTCGGTCGGCGCGCTCTCCCAGGAGAAGATTAAGCCCGCCGAGGATGATTGATTTTCCGGCGCCAGTTTCGCCCGTGATGGCGTCGTATCCTGGTTCGAGTTCAAGAATCAGATCCTCCACCAGAGCCAGGTTTTTGATCCGTAAAACCGCTAACATTGTTTGTTCGACTTTGGCCAATGGAGTTTGATTCCGCAAAAGAAATTTGAATCCGACAGAGATTTGTCGCCCAGGCGCCCTCCCAGCGCCTCCTGGCAGGACAGTGCGTCTCGCCTGTCCAGCATCTGCGCACATCAAAAGCAGGACAGGCGGGACGCCCTGTCCTGCTAGGTTCATGGTCCCAATGCGCTGAACCAGCCCGGTATGTAGTCCGGCTTTGAGGCGGCAGCATTTGCTGGCGCCAAAGCGGATGGCAATCGCTCCGGCTGAAGCCGGCTGAAGCCGGGACTACATACCACAGCCAGCGCTGTCAGGAAGATTCCGGGCTGGCCAAGCGCTGCTGATTTCGCAAACCTGTCGCCAACATGGCTTTTTCGTTCATTTTTCTTGGGTCGGGAACGTCGGTTGGCGTTCCTCTGATCGCAAAGGATTATCCATCTTCGTTCTTGGCGAATCCCAAAAACCATCGGACGCGGCCATCGATTTATGTTGCGACCGAGGCAGTCAAATTAGTCGTGGACACGACTCCGGATTTTCGGCTGCAAATGTTACGGGAGAATATTCGATGGTTGGACGCGGTGATTTTTACGCATTCCCACGTCGATCATATTCTGGGTTTAGACGATTGCCGGCGCTTTTGTGATCTGCGGGGAGGCAAGGGCTTGCCGATTTACGCCAACGAAATAACCATGGCGGCCCTCCGGCGGGTTTTTAGTTATGCGTTTAATGGCGGTCCTTACCCGAAAGGCTATTTTATTCCCGAATCGCATATCATTGAAGGCCCCTTTACGCTTGGCGATCTTGCGATCACACCGCTACCGTTGCCTCACGGGTCGCTGACCGTCTATGGTTATCTCTTCACTCAAAACGGGACGAAGCGGTTGGCCTACCTCAGCGACTGCAAGGAAGTGCCGGCCAACGTCGTCGAGCAAATCGCTGGATCTCAAGTGGTCGTGCTCGACGCGTTGCGGCGGAACCCACATCCCACGCACATGTGCCTGGATGAAGCGCTGACCGCAGCTCGGCGGATTGGGTCGCCCAGAGTGTTTTTGACGCACTTGACCGATGATTTCGATCATGATCTGGATCAGTCCGAGATGCCTCCCGGCGTCGAATTTGCGTATGACGGATTGAAAGTTATATATGATGCGTGATTAATGATCGCGGCCGCGGGTTGGTTGCGATTGGTGAGTTCTGGTGCGACGAGCAAGTTTTGGCGCCCACCGGACTCGAATCGCGATTTTTTTGATGAGCAAAGTTAGTTGGCAATCGCTTATTTGTCTCGCTCTCGCCGCAATTGCGCCGGTCGTAATTGCCAGTGAGGGTGATTCCGTTGTGGTTGTGTTTAATTCCAGGATGGCGGAGTCCAAGAGTTTGGCGGAGTACTATGCGAAGGTTCGCCGAGTCCCCACGAGTCAAGTGTTCGGATTTGCGCTGGACACAAACGAAACAATCACGCGAAAGGAATTTCGGGAAAGCTTGGAGCGGCCTCTGATGAGGCGGCTGGAAAGAGGGAAACTCGTCACGTTTGGACCCACCGCGAAGGCACCCGCCGGGAATAGTGTTGCGGATGCATTTCCTGTCCCCACGGATTCCAAGGTGCGCTACGCCGTTCTCTGTTATGGGGTTCCATTGAGGATTCTGCCAGATTCGAAATTGGACGAAGAAATGCCCGACGGGCTCCGCGCGGAGCTGCGGCGAAATGAGGCCGCCGTTGATAGCGAGCTGGCGCTGTTGCCTTTGCTGGACGCGAAACTCCCGCATTTTGGTCCGTTGCGAAACCGGACTTACGGCGTGACCAACGCGGCCGTTATTCATCCGACCAATGGTGTTCTCATGGTGGCCCGTTTGGATGGTCCATCAGCAGAGGCCGCTCGTGGTTTGGTCGATCGGGCGATTCAAGCGGAGACGGATGGGCTCTGGGGACGCGCGTATTTTGATGCGCGGGGGTTGACGAATGGCAGCACAAAAGTCGGAGATGATTGGATCAAGGGAGCGGCGGAAGTGACACGCCAACATGGGTTCGAAACTATTCTAGATGACAAAGATGAGCGGTTCCCGGCGGCTTTCCCGATGAGCCATATCGCTTTCTACGCGGGTTGGTATGAGTACGATGGGCAAGTCTCCGGGCCCTTTACGCGGCCGCGAGTGGAATTTATGCCTGGGGCCTTTGCTTATCATTTGCACTCGTTCAGCGCGCAAACGATTCGATCGCCGACGCAGAATTGGGTTGGCCCATTTCTGGCCAAAGGAGTTACGGCCACGATGGGCTGCGTGTTTGAGCCGTACCTCGAGTTCACGCCGAACATTGCCGCGTTCTTGCACCGCCTGACGTATCTCAGCTTCAGTTTCGGTGAAGCGGCTTATGCCAGCCAACCGTATTTATCGTGGCAAACAACGGTCGTTGGCGACCCGCTTTATCGCCCGTATGCCAGACCGCCTTTGGTTCAGCACGAACATCTGATCCAAAAGAAAAGCAAGCTGATCGAGTGGTCGTATTTGAAGGTCGTTAATATCAATCTAAGTGGCGACCTTCGGGAAGCCGATTTGATTCGCTACTTGGAAAACACGCCGGAACTTCGCGAGAGTTCGGTGCTGCTGGAGAAACTGGCCGATCTTTATTTTTCGAAGATGGACTTCGCCAATGCATCCGAAGCGTATAAAAAGGCGGCTGAACTGTCCCTCTCTCAGCAACAGAAGATTCGTCTTACTTTGGCGGCCGGACGAGGGCATGAATTCGCGGGCAAACCTGAAGAGGCTTACCGGACCTACCAACAATTTGTGCAAACCTTTTCAGATTATCCTGACATCGCCGGGATTTATCGGAAGCTGGTCCTGTTGGCAGAACAGCTCAAGAAGCCAAGCGAAAAGGAGCAATACCAGCGGGAACTGGAGCGGCTGACAACGTCCGCTCCGGCGAGATCCTAAGCGCCCATCCCTTCTTCGAAGGAGCCGCCGGCCACTGGAAAACAGAGATTATCGCGAACGTATTGGATGCCATTGGCGCTGGTCGCATCGAGATCACGGTAAGCACTTTCTGCTTCGACAATCAGCGGTGCTGTGGCGGTTCCCATAATCTCGCGATAACGCTGCGGATAGCCGACATGAATCAGCAACTCGACGTAGCGGGTCATGTTTAGGTCGCCGCTCGGAATATCGACAAACTGCATCGCTCGCTTCGGCCAGTCGGGGGCCATCATCCGAAGCGGCAGGCCGCGACGGACGACGAAATTCTTAACGTGACAGGCGTAAACGCGCCGGCCCACTTTCAAGAATCGCGTCTCCCAATCTTCGCCTTCCCAACAATGCGACGGGTCTGCATTCACACCCAGACATTTATCGCCATCGCAGATTTCTACCAGCATGTTGAAATCGTCCGCGCACATGGCCGCTGTGCCTGGATGAATTTCATGAGCCAGCTTGATCCCGAGAGAGTTGGCCTTTTGCCGAATCTTCGCGGTCTTCTTGACGAAGCGTTCCTGGCCTTCTTTGATCAGATCGTAATCGCCGCCTTTCCAGAAACCCCAAGGATAGCCGGAAGCCACTTCCCATCCAAAGGCGACGCCCCAGAACATGGGCAAAATCTTAACGCCTAACTCGACGCAGAGATCCATGAGCTTCAAAAGATAATTTTCCGCCCACTTCTCGATTTCCTGCGCGGACTTTTTGGCCACGTCCCCTGGAATAAACGGGCGAATCGATGGGCTGCCGGTCCACGCTGTCGTGTGCACCCAAACTGGACAATGACAGGAAACGCCGTCCAGCTTCATTCCGGCGTCGTCGAACCTTTGCTTAATTTCTCTGGCGCTTTGGAAGAGTTTTCCACCTTGAAGCATGTAGTTGGACGGCTGCGCGCCACTGGCGCCGGAGCGTTTGGCATACGCCAGGAAATCGGCCAGACTCTTGGCCCCGTGTTGGGCTCCTTCGACACTCGGGTGAAAACAGGGTTGGGACATAGCGGATTAGAGTTGGTGTTTGAATTGGAAATGAGTCGTGGTCATGCTTCTAACGCCAGGCTGAAGCTCAAAGTTATCCGACAAACGCGAAGTTCAGCCATAGAGATTAAGGTTTTGTCGTGAGCACATTTACGATTTACCGGGGTTGCGGAACGAATGCAACGGAATTGTAGTGCTATAGCATTTCTCGAAATAGAGTTCCGGAAAGGTACGGAAACGCTGCCGCGTTAACAGCAAACCCGCAGGTTGCCCCACCTTTCCGGAAGCCTATTTCGAGAAACAATTTAGTCCTTGGAGCGAGCGAGAAGAGCAGTCAACAATGCGGTGTAGGTGCTGCCCTCCGGGCCAAGCTTGCTCTGCATTAACTTCACTTCGGTGACACTCCATTTTCCGTTGCTCGTTACTTGAGCTTGCCGGATCCAGTCGCCACTCCCCCAATCGCCTCCGCGCGCTTTGACCCGGCCAATCGTCAGATGAGGATGAAACGCTCGGTTCTCGGAGTGCCTCGCGAACGGCTCGGTCGCGTGCTGCACGGCCTCTTGCAGTTTTTGGAGTTGGTTCAAGTCACCCGCGATGCCGACCCAGATCACGCTGGGCCGGCGAGGCGACGGAAAGCATCCGATTTGATCAACACGAATCTCGAATGGCTGAAACGGTTCGCAAGCGCGCCGAAGCGCCTCGCTTAACGGATTCACCTGCTCAGCGCGCACATTTCCAAGGAAACGCAAAGTGAGGTGAATCTGGTCGGGGCGTGTCCATTTCACCAGCCTGCGCTCGCAATCTGGCGCTACGGTTTCCTGCAGCTTCCGCAGTTCAGCGATCAGTTCAGCTTCGGGCGAAATGGAAACGAAGGCGCGCACGGACGGTGCTTGGCCTTCGGGATTCATGAAACGTCAGGCAAAGGATCAGGCCGGTTCCTGTTGGGAAATGCAGTGAAACGATCCCAACCCCCAAATCAATTCCGTAGAATCGATCCCAATGACGCGGCGGTCCGCAAATTCATTCTGCAACAGCGCGACGGCTCGAGCGTCGTTTGCATGGCGATAGGTTGGCACGAGTACAAGCTCATTGGCGATGTAGAAGTTGGCGTAACTGGCCGGCAATCGTTGTCCTGCATGTTCCACAACGCCGGGCATAGGCAATTCCAGAATTCGAAACGGGTTGCCATCCTGGTCGCGGAACGTTCGGAGTCGCTCCAGATTATCTTGCAGAATGTGGTAATTAGCGTCTGCCGGATCATCTTCAACGACGGCGACCAAAGTTGTCGAATTAATGAATCGGGTGAGATCGTCAATGTGTCCGTCGGTGTCGTCTCCCACAATCCCCTCATTCAGCCAGAGAATATTCGTGACGCCCAAGTAGTCGCGCAGGAATTGCTCGATCTGTGCCTTGCTAAGATTCGGGTTGCGATTGGGATTGAGCAAGCAGGCTTCGGTCGTCAGCAATGTCCCGCTGCCATTGACTTCGATGGATCCGCCCTCGAGGACCATGGCCGGAGAAAAAAGCGGAAGCCTGCGAAGTTCAGCGACTCGTTGGGGAACGGCATCATCGAGATCGAACGGAGGATATTTGCCGCCCCACGCGTTGTAGCCCCAATCCACAATCGCACGCTCGTGACGCCCGCCGATTTCACGCACCAAGAAAATCGGGCCGTGATCTCGGCACCATGGTTCGTAGGCAGGAAAGCGGTGGAATCGAACGCGGTCCAGCGGCACAGCGTGCGACCGCAACGATTCCCCAACCCACGCTTCCATCTCGGCGCTCCAGACATTGATGTTGACCTCCTCGACCTCCGCCAAATGCCGGATCAATTCCGCATAAATCGGCGGAACCGTATCATACTTGTCAGGAAAGCTGATGCCTTCCGGACGCGGCCAAGTGAACCAACTGCCGGCGTGACGTTCCCATTCGGCGGGCATCCGATAGCCGAGTTGCGCTGGGGGGAGAGACTGAGACTTCATGCGCCGCTCCCCATGAACCTGCCTCCTGTAGCGGCGTCTCGTAAGAGCGCCGCCATTCCTAAAGCAATCGAGTTTGCGGCGCTCTTACGAGACGCCGCTACAGCACGGTTCATGGTCCCGATGCGTGTCCAAAAGAAATCGAGGCTTTCCCTACACGCAAGGGTACGACGGCATTGCTGCGCCGGCTTATTAGGCCCGCGATGCAGGCGGCGCGGCAACGCCGCCCTGCCAGCGTGGCAATGGTACATGGGGCCAATGTGCGTCCTTGTTAGCATGCTCGCAACCTACTAAGGCAACCGATGTCCCAGCCCCGCTTCCAGGAGCCGATACCACTCATCGCGGGTTAATTCCAGGTCCACAGCTTTCGTCAATTCCCGAATCTTTTCCGGATCGGCTGAACCAACGACTGGAATGATCTTGCTCGGATGTTTCAACAGCCACGCGAGCGCTACAATAGGCCGCGTCGAGCCACGCGCCCGCGCGACCAAGTCCAAGGTTTCTCGGATGTGCAAGCGCCGCGCATGATCTGGATCTCTCAAATCAATGGGGTCGTTCACAGCCAGTCGTCCGCCCGCCAAAGGACTCCAGGCCATCGGCGTGATCTTTTCGGTCATGCATTGCTCGAGGGTCCCGTCGTGAAGGCAGTCCAATTTGGCTAAGCTGATTTCGACTTGATTGGCGATCAATCGCATTGGGCAGGCTTTTTGCAATGTCGTTAACTGGACGGGACGAAAATTACTGACGCCAAACTCGCAAACCTTGCCAGCTTGCTTCAATCGTGCAAACGCCTGCGCCACTTCTTCCGGATCACTCAAATAATCCGGACGGTGCAGTTGATACAGATCGATCATATCCACGCCCAGACGCTTTAACGATTGTTCGCACGACCAGATAATGTGCCCGGCGGAAAAATCGTATCGATAAGGCGAATCCGCATCTGGCTCGCCCGGTTTGCGAATGCCGCATTTCGAAGCGATCACAATGCGTTCGCGCATTCCGGAAACGCTTTTGAGCACTTGACCGAACAGTTTCTCAGCCTCGCCCGCGCAATAGATGTCCGCGTGATCGAAAAGAGTGTAGCCGGATTCATAAGCAGCGATGACCGCCTTGCGGCCTTGTGCCTGCCGTTCTGGAGTCGGTTCGCACGATTCCGAGGGTCCCAGGACACGCCAGCAGCCGTAAGCGAGCCGGCTTCCGCTCAGCGGACTATTACCCAGCGAGATGGATTCCATATGATTCCCGGAGCGTAAAGGAAAGCCTATCGAAAATCCACGCTTCCCTATGGTTTAGTCGGAACTCCTCGGTCTCCACGCAAATTCTCCAAGTATGCGACAAGATCGGCAAATTCCTCGAGCGAGAAAATCTCATGCAAACGCTCCGGCATTAGCGACAGTTCGCTCGATCGGCGGTTTTTGAGCGCTGCCTTGGGGATCGGATGCAATTTGCCATCGGCATCCTGCAAAACCAATGCCTCAGCCGTTTCTGTTTTCAGCAGCCCTGCTACCTGCTCGTCATCTTTGGTTTCGATGATGATTTGCTGATAACCTTCACGGGCCGCCTTGCTGGGGAAAAGAATGCTGTCCACCAGAGTTTCTCGGGCGCCTTGCGCTCCGATCGTAGAAAGGTCAGGGCCCACCTGGCCGCCTTGCCCGGCTACGGCGTGGCACTTGACGCATGCGGCGCCCGCCAAATCGGCGAACAACTTCTGTCCACGCTCGGCATTTCCTTTGTTGCTTAACGCGAACGCTAGATAATCGGTTGGTTCAAGCTTCTTGGCCGCCGTGGCAAAGAGTCGGCCTTTCTTCGCTTCAACGTGATTGCGATAGACCTCCTGCAATTGAGCGATGACTTCCGGCGGCAGTTGCGAAAGCTTGGTTTCAATCTCGGGGAGCAGTTCATTTCGAAGCATCGAGATTGCCTTGCGACTCTTCTCGCGCACTTCAGCATTCTTTTCCATGAGACCACTAAGGTACGCATCGCTCGCGCGTGCATCTGGAACGCCAGCGAGCGCAACAATTGCTTCCGTCCGAGTGGCGGCATCTTGATAAGCGCGGAGCAGCGAAGGGACTGACGCTTTGGATTTGAGGGCGCTCAAGGCGTTGATCACACTACGGCGAATCGATGGGTTCGAGTCATCGAGCAAGGGAAGAATCTGCGATAATGCGTCAGCACGATTGATCTTCGCCAATGCGTCCAAAGCCGCTTCTCGAACTTCGGCATCGGCGCGTCGTGCCAATGGAACGAGTAACGCGCTAGCTTGGGCTAGTTTCAACTTGGTTACGGCTTGAATGGCTTTTAAAAGAACACCCTTCTCCGCCGAGCCGAGTCCAAGAAAACCCGACAGTGCCTCCGAGATTTCGTCTCCTCCAATTTGTTCAGCAGATTCCAAACATGCCTCCAAGAGGTCCCTGTGTTGTTCGGGCGATTTCAGGACGGAAACGATCAAGCCAGAGGCAGAGGCATCTTTCATCGATCCCAGGGCGCTCAGGATTCGGCGCCTGTTTTCAGCATTGGTCTCCTCGAGAAAAAGCGCGCGCAGCTTTGGCGCGGCGTTAATATCTCGTGCCTCGCGCAAACCCTCGATACTGGCTAGACGGATGCGCGAGTTGGGATCGTTCAACCCTTCGCGCAACGTCGCGAGGATTTTGGGCGTGCCGGCCCACTCGACCGTTTTGGCCGGCGGTGGCGCGTTCACCGGATGGTAGGCCCACCATTCGCCCTTCCATGGTGGCCGCTCATGATGCAAGGCTGCTGCAAGCTTCATCGCTGCTTCGCGGCTGCCGGAAGGTTTTGCCGCGTCGCGCGCAAGGGCTGCCAAAGCATCGACAAGCGTCGTGTCGTATGTCTCGCGCAGCGCAAAAGCTGCGGCTTCGACTATCCTCTGATCTGAATTTTCCAACCCGCGCACAATTGCGTTCCACGCCGGCGGGTTCGCGCGCCCAATGCGATTCAGAGCTGTGAAAACAGCGTAGCGAACGTAGAGATCCTCTTCGGCCAGAGCCCCCAACAAGGGATTCACAGACGCAGCTTGTCCAATGCGTCCCAGTGCCGTCGCAGCCTGAAATCGGATGGACGCGTCCTTATCCCGAAGTTTCCGTTCCAGCAGCGGAACGGCTTGAGCAGCGCGACGCAAACCCAATTGCCGAATCGCTTGACGGCACAAGGAAACATCGGCGTCATCAGCCGACAGCCAAATAACACCGCGAGTGGCAACACCGCTATCGATGGCGTCCAGAGCCCAAATTGCGTGCCATCGCGCAAGCGAACTATTCTGTCGGTCACCGAGCACTTGGGTGAGAAGCGCAGTAACGTTGGCGGCATCGGAGTTGTTCTTGGCCTGACGCGCACGCTCGACCAGTTTCCGTTGCGCCACCATTCGAACGCTGTGCGCTGGATGAGACAACGCCTTGGCAAGGTCGGATGTTGTGGCTTCAAACGCGCGTCCCATTGCCGCTGGCACATACCAGTCTGGCTTGACCGCGGCGTGGCTTTTCCCTGTGTACGTGACCTTCAGCAACCGGCCGACTTCGACTTGCGCTTTGATATCGCGATGAGCCCAATCGCAAACGTAAAAGCCGAGGCCGTCTGCCGCCCAGCCTATTCCCACAGGCCGAAAATCGGTCGGAACATTCGAAAAGAAATCTTGGTGTGAAACGGCCTTGAAGCCGCCGCCTTCACGCGCAATCTTGACGCGGAGCACCTGGCGTTTCCCAAAGTCAGCGAGGAACAAGTTGCCATGGTATTCGGGCGGGAGCGCATCGTCATTGTAAGCTAGCGTGCCCGTTGCCGCGCCGCCTCCGTAATCTGCCATCATCCACAGCGTGTAAGGCCGCCGCGGGATGAAATCATACGGATATCCGTAAAAGCCGCCGTCCACCATGTGCGTCAGGCGCGACATCCATTGTTGTTCGTCGGTGTTGTCGTAAGTGAAAATTTCGTCTTCAGTGTTCAACGCGACATCAAGGATGTTGCGGACGCCTGTGGCATAGACCTCGAGTTCGGCGCCGTCCGGGCGAAGCCTCAAAATGCCGCCGCCGTAAAGATTGACCCGTTTGCCATCCTTGCCGATCGCCCCATAAACGCCTTTGTCGCCAACCGCCACATAGAAGAAACCGTCCATCGCCAAGCGGAAATTCGCCGGCACATGATCGTTCCAGTTCAACGCCCACGGATTTGGATTGGTGCTCGCGATGAGATCGACGCGGTTCCGGCCAATCCCATTGTCGTCCGTGAAAACGCTGAGTTTCGGATTGTGCAGGACGTAAAGCTGCCCCTCCAGATATTGCATTCCGAAGACGGCGTACAATTTGTCTGCGAAGAGAGTTGTTCGTCCGTCTGGATGAAAGCAAACGATTCGGCCCAGCGCCAAATCCGCTGATGGGGCGCTGATGTCCATCGGATCTTCGGCCACGAACACTCGCCCATCTGGTGCGCTGCAGACGACCGAAGGATGCCGAATCTTCGGCGGCGCCGCGACCACTTCGATCTTCCATTCCGGCGGGCAATCGGGAAGATCCCGACTTGCAGGAAGATTGGGAGCAGCGCTCCAAGCAACAAAGGTCTGCGCGCAGAAGCATGCGAGCAAACATTGGCTCATCGACACCAGCCAGCGTGAATCAGAGCTTTTCACAGGTCCAAAAAATTGTGGGCAAGATGAACACAATGGCAAATACAAAAAGCGTTCGATCATGACTCAGCAACGCGGTTGCTGCATGCTGAACTCGGACGTTACTGACGCCGCCTGCTCCTGCGCTCGACTTCAATCAAGCACACGTCCAGGATGTCCAAAGCCCGCTTCATCTCTCGCTGCGTAATGGTCAAAGGTGGCGTCAATGTAATGATATTTCCCATCGTCAACTTGAAATCCAGCCCGCGGCTCAAAGCCTCATACATTACTTTTTCGGCCTCATCGGCCGCCCGTTCCATGGTTCGACGATCTTTCACCAATTCAAGGCCCATCAACAATCCAATGCCCCGCACGTCACCAATCAGTTCGTGACGCGACATCATTGCCTGCAACTTTTTGAGCGCGTAATCACCGAGCGCGATCGCATTTTTTAAGAGAGATTGCTTTTCTATGCATTCGATTGTTGCCAAAGCCGCAGCCGCCGCGACCGGATTCTTCCCATGAGTGTAGTGGCCCAGGGCCTTGTCCGCCATTACGTTCAGATCTTCTCGGGCGATAAGGGCGGCCAGCGGCATTATTCCTCCGCCTAGACCCTTGCCAATGACAAGCATGTCCGGCACGACATCATAATGCTCGCAGGCAAACATCTTGCCTGTGCGCCCGAGGCAAGTCGGAATCTCATCGAGAATTAAAAGTGTCCCGTAACGATCGCAGGCGGCCCGAATCTTCTTCCAATAATTGAGCGGGGGAATGAATGGAGCGCATCGCACGGTTTCGGCAATAACCGCTGCGACATCTCCTTCCTTTTCCAAAACGTGTTCAATGTAATCAGCGCATTTTAGATTGCATACACCTCCGCAACTCCATGGACAATGTGCTGCGCCGGGTGGCGGCACATGCTCGCAGCCCGGCAGAAGCGGGCCGATGCCGCTGCGAAAACTCGCCTCGCCTCCGACGGAAATAGCATCGAGCGACGCGCCATGAAACGAGTCCCCCATGGAAATTGTTTTGAAGCGTCCCGTCGCGGCTCGCGCCAGCTTCAGCGCCATTCCAATGGCGTTCGTGCCGCCGGGAGCAAACAGCACCTTCTTCAAGTTTCCGGGAGCGAGTTCGCATAACTTCCTGGCTAATTTGATCGCGGGAATATTCGTGTAACGGCGTGTACAAAATGAGATTTCCTCAAGCTGTCCGATGATTGCCTGAATAACATGAGGATTCCCGAAGCCAACTTGATGAACATTATTTCCGTGGAAATCGAGAAACTCCCTGCTTTGCAAATCTTGGAAATCCGTTCCGCGACAGCCTTGCAGCACATTCAGGCAGGGTGTGGAGAGGGCTTGATGGAGGAAATACTTCTCGTCCTGGTCCAACCACGCGGCCGTTTCAGCGCTGAGACTCTTCCGCCAGGCCGTTCGCCGCTTCGAGAGATTTAGGTCTCCCTCTGATTTGAAAGAAGTTGCTTTCGATTTGCCGGATCGCATTGAAGCATTTCAATGCAAAACCGCCTGGGTGTCACTCTTAACCCGACAATCGAGCAGAAGACCGAAGCGGAGGTTCGCTCGTTCAGCGTTGGGGCGCGTCGCAGCGCCATTCGGTTGTGTTGCGTTTCAATTTAGGGCGCTGCCACGCCTGGCGGGACGTAAGTCGCCAACCGGAATCGCTCCAAATCACGGTCGCCTTTAGAAGTGTTATTGTTCACTCCCTTTAGCTTCTGCGTCCGCGGCTCGATCCAACGCCAACTCTCTGCGTGTCCGTCGGCGAACGAAAGGTTCCCGGAATTCCCGTGGCGGCTCGCTGGTGTATTTTGCCAATAACCGTTGTTGGGGACTTTCGCTTGGACCGCGAAGAAACCGTCGTCGATGCTGTCGGCATTCTCGTCCACGAACACGAAGGCTTTCGTCGGACTAGGATCTTTGATATCGGCCGTCTTAAGAAAGAAGGGAACCCCAGGATTGACGAAATCGCAGCAGGCCACGTCGCCGCCCATTCGGCCGCTCATCGAGAAACTCCGGACGCGAATCACCTGCCGGCTTCCAAGCTTGAATCCCAGAATATCGCTGGGACAACGATAGATATCGACCGACTGATTGTACGGATAGAGCCGTCCGTTCCTGATATCCAAGACATTCGTGGCGCCGGGCAATGCCGCAACGTTGCCGCCAATCCAAGCCCGCGTGTCGGACAGATAATTTCGCACTACCTTATCCTCATGATCGTCGGCGTACATGATCCAGGCTAAGGTTAATTGCTTCATGTTATTCAGACACTTGACGGCTGTGGCCTTGCCTTTCGCCTTACTCAAAGCGGGCAAAAGCATTCCCGCCAAAATCGCAATGATTGCGATGACGACCAGAAGCTCGATCAGTGTAAAGCCAGGCTTCCTAGATTGTCCTGACTTCGCCGGCCATTCATTAAGATGCAACGAAAGCATAAGTTCCAATTGGTTGTATGTGGATGTATGGATTGACGATTACATGTAATCGCTTTTCCGCAACGGGTCAATCCGTCAATGGGTGCGATGGGTGCGATAAGTGCGGTCAAGCGTGTCGGTCGGAGCGCAGCGTTTACGCTGCAGAGCGTGAAATTGCCGAGCGGCTCGAAATTCGTTGGAAGGTTTCGACTCTGCGTACGTTTCCGCAGCGTAAACGCGCATAAACGCTGCGCTCCGACCGACACGCTTGATCGCGCCCGGGCGATCCAATTCCAATAAAAGACAACCGTTGTCTCAGAACGAGGCACGTTCAGGACGCGTGGGCGCTTCTAACGCCTCCGCCATATCGGTTGCTAAGTGGCCATGTCGAAAAGTTATCTGGTCTTTACTTATTATGTGGGACGTGCGTTGGGTGGGGCGAAGGATTACCTCGACGCCTTTGAAACGGTCGAAGAAGCATTGGATAACATCCTAGTGAAGCGTTCAGATGTCCTAGGATGATTTCCCTATAACGACCAGAAGATGCTCGCACTTGCCCTCATCCGGTTGGATTGGCAGACTTTCTTAGGATGAGCGAAACGATACGAGGTTGGACGGAAAGTCTCGAGACTTTTGTCCTGGAGGTCATTTTCGAGCAGCGTCGCGGCAAGAGCGCGGCTCTGACTCGCTCAGCTCTCTATCTGCTCTCCAAGGTCTTTCAAGTGGCGGTAAAGACCCGCCGTTTTCTGTACAACGTGCGCATCCTCCGCGATTCCACCTTGGGTGTCCAAGTCATCGCGGTCGGCAATCTCACCGTCGGCGGGACAGGCAAAACGCCGGTCGTGGAAAAATTTGCGCGCGAACTCCAGGACCAAGGACGCACCGTAGCCATCCTGTCACGCGGATACCGCTCGAAGCCTCCCCCACTGGGAAAGCGCCTGCTGAATAAGTTGCTTTTCCGCGAAGACAGCACGCCACCCCGCGTCGTCTCGGATGGCAAATCGTTGCTGCTCGATTCCGAAACCGCCGGCGACGAACCTTACATGCTCGCTTCCAATCTCAAGGATGTCGTCGTGCTAGTGGACAAAGATCGGGTCAAGAGCGGACGCTACGCTATTGAAAAGTTCGGCTGCGACACCTTGTTGCTTGACGATGGCTTTCAGTACTGGAGATTGCGCGGCCGCCGGCGCGACATCGTCTTGATTGATTACCAGCAGCCTTTCGGAAATGAACTTCTGTTGCCGCGCGGGACGCTGCGGGAACCGCCATCTCATTTGGCGCGCGCCAGCACGATTTTCATTACGAAGAGCGATGGCAACACGGAAGCCTTGCGCAAACGAATCGCACAATATAATTCCACAGCCAGCGTCATCGAATGCGTCCATCATCCTCTCTACTTCGAGGACGTGTTTACGGGCGAGCGGCAAGGTTTGGATTTTTTGAAGAACAAGCGCCTTGCCTCACTCAGCGGGATTGCGCAGCCGGAAAGCTTTGAACAGAGCCTGGTCAATCTCGGCGGGAAATTGGTTTATCCGAAACGGTTTGCGGACCATCACCGATTCACCCAGCAGGAGATACTCAACGTCATCAATCGCAGCAAAAAACGTCAGGCTGAAATCATCGTGACAACTCAAAAAGACGCCGTCCGCTTTCCGAAGCTCGACCGGCGCGATTTGCCGATTTATTTCATGCGGGTTGAAATCAAGATTCTGCGGGGCGCGAAGGACTTTCAGGATTGCGTCCGGCAGATTTGTTTCCGCTAAGCTCGTGAATATGCAGTCAACGTTGCCCCTCTTCCGTGAACTTGGCAGGACAGGGCGTCCCGCTTGTCCTGCTTTTGGTGTGCGCCGATGCTGGACAGGCGAGACGCGCTGTCCTGCCAGGCAGTTCATAGAGAGGGGATCGTGCATTGAATAAGTTCCGCTAAGGGCATGGATACTTTGCTTGATTGGCTCGCGCGGTGCATTCTCCGCGCGCTCCAATTTCTGCCGCTGCCTTGGGCAGCTCGCTTGGGTCGCATCGGCGGCGAAATCTGTTATTGGTGCGATATTCGGCACCGCCGCGTGGCTTTGAGGAATTTAAAGCTCTGTTTCGCTGCCGAGCGAACGGCCCGTGAATTACGCGCTTTGGCCCGGGAGAATTTTCGCAGAATCGGCGAGAATTATGCCAGCGGGGCGAAGACGGCATTTATGTCGTTTGAGGAACTAAAGCCGTTCGTCGAATTTGTCGGCGCAGGCAAGCTTGCATCAAACCGCAGCGTCATCATAGCGCTGGGGCACTTTGGAAATTTCGAACTGTTCGCCCGGATCGGTCACCTCGTTCCGCAACTGAAACCGGTAGCCACTTACCGCGGACTGCCCCATCCCGTTTTGAATCGTCTCCTGCTCTCGCTGCGATCCCGCTCCGGATGCACCTTTTTTGAACGACGGACCGATGCGGATGCGCTCAAAGCGGCGTTACGGTCCGAGCGTTTGCTGCTCGGGCTCTTGGCCGATCAACATGCGGGACGGCGTGGGCTGCGGTTGCCGTTTCTTGGACACGATTGCTCGACGAGCGCAGCTCCGGCAGTTTTTGCCCTGCGCTACAATTGCCACTTGGCAACCGGGTTCTGCTTTCGCGTTGGGTTGGCGCAGTGGCGCGTCGAAGTCGGCGAAGAAATTCCAACGCGCGCCAATGGCTCGCCTCGGCCGGTCGAAGCCATCATGCGCGACGTCAACCAATCGTTCGAGAGGGCCGTCCGGCGCGACCCGGCAAACTGGTTCTGGGTTCATAACCGATGGAAACCGGCTCGCAGAATCCGCAACTCCGGACGCTCACGGGGCAGTTCCAATCGTGACCGAGAGAGCGGAAAATCCGAAATCCGGCTTTCGCAATCCGAAGCGAACCCAAAGTCCTAATGGCTGCCAGAATCCTCGTGCGGGGTGTCAATTGGCTCGGCGACGCGGTGATGACGACGCCAGCGTTGTGGCGGCTTCGCGAAGCGCATCCGAATGCAAACATTACGATTCTGACGGATGCAAAGCTGGCCGATCTTTGGAGGCATCACCCAGCCGTCAACTCCGTCCTGACGTTTTCCCAAGGCGAAAGCCCTTGGCGCATCGCCCGGCGATTGCGTGAACAACGATTTGAAATTGGCGTAGCTTTGCCAAACTCGCCCCGGTCTGCTCTCGAACTTTGGCTCGCCGGCATCCCTCGCCGAATTGGCTGCGACCGGCCTTGGCGCAATTTCTTTTTGACCCAGAGGGCGCCTGAAAAAAATCGCGTTCGCATGCGCAAGAAATCGACGACCGAAATTCGCGATTTGATTCGCACTGCCGAGGCCCCGTTACCGCGCGCGTTGACCAGTTCGGCTCATCAAATATTTGATTACCTTCATTTGGTTAGCCACTTGGGGGCGTCAAGCGAACCGATTGCGCCGTTTCTGGCCGTGACCGACGAAGTGATGAACGCGGTGGTGCGCCGGTGGCAGCTTGATGTCTCTTCCTCTTTGTTCGGCTTGAATCCTGGCGCGGAATATGGCCCTGCAAAACGGTGGCCCGTCAAAGATTTCATCGCCTCAGCGATCGAAATTCAAAAACACACGAACTGTCAGTGGCTAATCTTTGGCGGAAAATCGGATATCGCTGTTGGGAACGAAATCGTCCATGGCCTGAGGAACGGGGATCTGCCTGCTTCGGCTATTTTGAACTTGGCTGGCGAAACCACGCTTGGCGAGTTATGCGCCTTATTGAAACGATGTCGGCTGCTCCTCAGCAATGACACAGGACCAGCACATGTGGCAGCAGCGGTTGGCACGCCAGTAATCATTCCTTTCGGAAGCACTTCTCCCGAACTGACCGGCCCGGGCCTGCCCGGTGAAAGCCGAAATCACTTTCTGCGCGCCAACGTTCCCTGTTCCCCGTGTTTCTTGCGCGAATGTCCCATCGATTTCCGCTGCATGCGCGGAATCACCGTGGATCAAGTCGTCGAAGCAGTTCTGAAAGCCAGCGGCGCATAGCGTTTCGCTGCATCGCGGTGTATCGGGACGAGATTCTGGCGGCAGGCGGCTCATACCAGGAACTTTATCAAATCGCGGCGGGAAAAGGGCGTGCCCGATTTCCCGTTTATTATTATGGCCCAGCCACAAGCAGAGTATCTTTCAACCTATCCCGTTGCTGCCCGCATCTCTCCGCTATTCCCCCTTGACCGGATCGAATCAGTCAGGTGATTGGCGTGAAGTATTGAATTCGCGCGTGGCGGTAGGACTTCAGTTTTGTGTCCGTGGTCAGGACCGTCAGCTTGTGAATACGGGCTGTGGCCACGATGAGTTCGTCGGCAGGATCGCGGTTCGGGAAATCCGGCAATTCAACAGCCTCAGTTACCACTTCCGGGGTTAACGGGAGCAACTGAATATGCATTGCGACGGCTTCTCTCGACCATGCGCCCAAATCCTTTTTCAAATGTAGTTTGCCGATTTGATGTTTCTTCGCCGCCTCCCAGAGACTGATTGCAGACAAACCAAACTGCCCATCTCGCGCATCGAGTAACCTCCTGATCCTTTCCGGCAAGGTTGCCGGCTCGGCAGCCCCACGGAGCCAGACATTCGTGTCCAAGAGAAATCTCCTTTCATTGCCTCCCACTCCAAGTCCAAAGGCTCATCGAAATCATCCGGAATGTTCGCAGTGCCATTCATGCACCCTAAGAAACTCTTGGTTTTCGGTTCCGGCACTACCCGGGCAAAAGGCTTGCCGCGCTTGACGATCTGGACGGACTCACCCTTTTCCAACCACTTGGAAAGCCGGGCAAAATCATTGCGCAATTGACGCACAGTCGCGGTTTTCATGGTGATACCCTTGTCTCACGAGCAAGATTTATCAATCTCCGCGGCGGGATGGGAACCGTTTACAAAGCGCGGCGGGTCAGCCGGGACCGCATTGTCGCCGTGAAGATGATCCTGGCGGGAGCTTCCGCGAGCAAGGAGTTCATTCATTCATCGGTTCCGCACGGAAGCCGCCGCGGCCAACAATCTTGTTTCGATTTAGTAAATCGCCAAGGGCCGCAACGCAAACCCCGAGGCCGTTCCCTTGATCTTGCTCGTGGTGCACATATAGCAGAACTCGTAGATACGGTCGCGCGCCAGTTCTTCGAGGTTATGGAACTCCCCGATGTGCACCCCCTGTTGGATCAACAGATAATTGTGAACCGGCATGAATGACTTGTACTTCGCTCGATAAGCGGTCGTCTCCTCAGCTTTTGGCACGTACTCCAAGCCGCTCGTGTCGCTCCCAATCATCATCGCTCCATTCTCTTCAACCAACCATTTCGCTGATTCCAAATTTATTCCGGCCGAATCATGATCTTTGATCAGGCCTTTCTCGTCGCTGCCAGTTTCACCCCAGAAACGCAACGTTCCTGTCCGAATGAGCACGACATCGCCGGGCTGCAGCGTTGTATTCTGCTTGCGTAAAGCTCCCTGGAGGTCGGCAGGTGTAATCATGTAGTTGCTCGGCAACGCGTCGAGGTTCTTGTAGCCCGCGACGTCAATGACGACGCCGCGCGCAACAATCGGAGGAATGGTCGTGGCGTCGCATTTGCGGACCCCCCAATTGCCGCCCCAATCTTTTTCGGTGAACCCATTGTACCAATGGTCATCTTCGCCCTCGGTCGCGTGGCCGAGACCATCGATTTGCGTCGCGACATTGTCATTCATGAATAAAGCGCAGCTATGCCATGCCGTTTTCGAAGCGTTCTCGTTCATTAAGGCTGGCAGGTCGGCTTGGCGCTTTACTCCTTCGGGCGTGCGAAACGAAATGATCTCACCCGGACTGTGTCCCGGCCACTTATAGGAAGTCCGGTCGTAAACAACGCCGAGATCGCAGGTCTTCCCGCGCTTGACTAATTTCAAAGCGGCTAACCGCGAAGCGTCGTTCATTTCGTTCAACGCGCCCACTTCATCGCCTTTGCCCCAAACCCAACCCCAGCCTTGCCCTTTCTTCCATTTTTGGAGACTCGGCGATTCGGCCGCCGAAAGCTGGCACGCTAGGAAAGCAACTGCGGAAGCCACTGCGATGAGAGGACGACCTTTGGAGAAAAGTGTGGTTTGCATGGCCTAAATACGCTACCGCTCTGCCGGTGCTGTCAAGGAGATAGGAGATCAATGAAGATCAATGACGAATGACGAAGTTCCAATGACGAAAGAATGACTAAGGACGAAGCTCGAATAAACCACAGCCTAACTTCGACCTGGACCGCGGGTTGGGCATTGAGGAATTCGTCATCCTTTGGTCATTCGTCCTTCGACATTCGTCATTGATTCCCTTCCGCGAGGGCCGCTATTTTGCCGCCATGTCCACAGGTTTTGTTCGTATCATCATTACACTCACACTCTGCTTGGCTTCCATGATTATGGTCCGAGCACAGGACGCGGACACAAAAGAGAAGCAAATGGCCCGCGGCAAACTGCTCTACATTCAGCATTGCCTTCTCTGTCATCAGTCCAATGGCCAGGGCACGCCCGGCGCCTTTCCGCCCTTGGCCAATTCGGATTTCCTGATGGCCGACAAGGCGCGCAGCATTAAAATCGTGGCCGAAGGACTCACAGGGATCATCACCGTGAACGGAAAAAGTTATAGCGGCTTCATGCCGCCGGCGATTGTGGATGATCAACAAGCTGCCGATGTTCTGACATTTGTCAGAAACAGTTGGGGTAATTCCGGCGAAGCCGTGACGGCTGAGGAGGTCAAAACCGTTCGAGCCAAGACCCAATTTCCAACTTATCAAGCATTAGCCAAGGCAAACGCTTACTTGCCGCTTCCCAAACCGCCGGAAGGATTCACGCTCCGCGAGGTCGCACGCTTGTCCAATCATCCGACGCGCTTAGCCAGCGATGGCGAAGGCAAAGTTCTCTACTCGCTCTGTTTTAACGGCGACGTTTGGCGTGTCGATCTTTCGAATGGCAATCTCCGGCAAATCCTCTGGGGCGCCCAATACCTCGATTTGAAGCTCGGTGAAACGTTTATTGTGGGATTCACCCTGGACGCGCAGAAACGTCTTTATATCGTCTCCAATCAACGCAACGAAGCTGTCACGCCGCACCGGGCCGAAGTCATCATTTATCGCACGACCAAGACCGAGAACGGCGAGCCGAGTCAGCCGCAACCTTGGTTCAAAACGTCGTATCCCTGGGGCACTGGCAACCATCACGCTGTCGGACACATAGCCTTTGGCCCCGATGGGATGCTCTACGTCAACAGCGGATCGCGCACCGACAGCAACGATCCCGGAGATGATCCGCGTATCTCGAAAGAAGGTGAAACGCCGCTGACGGCCTGCTTGTGGCGGCTCGATCCACGCGCCGAAAAGCCTGAAATCGAGATTTACGCGCGCGGACTTCGCAATGCCTACGGTTTTTGTTGGAATGATCAGGGTGAGATGTTCGCCACCGAAAACGGCCCGAATGCCGACGCGCCCGAGGAATTGAACCTGATCGAAAAGGGCAAACATTACGGGTTCCCGTACCAATATTCCGATTGGACGAAGAAGCCCTACCCTTACACACCGGACGCCCCGGCTGGATTGGAGATCACTTTGCCTGTTGCGAATATTGGTCCCGACGCTGGTTTCAAAGGAAAGCCCTTCTCCACTTTCGACCAGCATTCGTCACCGTCCGGCATTGTTTTCCTGGGCGATGATTTTCCGCCGGAATACCGCGGGACTTTTTTGGTGGGACGCTTCGGCATCCTTATCGAGCAACCGTCCGATTACGGCTTCGACTTGCTGCAAATGCGCGTACGGAAAAACGCGGAAGGAAAGCTTGAGGCGAGCACAAAGGCAATTCTCACTCCTCTGGCGCGTCCTGTGGATGTCCATTTAAGCGGCAAGGGCAAGGTCTATATTGCTGAGTACTGCCGCGCGATTACTTTCAAAGGTGGCTTAGGTCTCCCGGGACGGATTTTGGAATTGGCGGTCAACGATTTGGACAGACACCGATAGACGGGAAGTCCGCCCCTGCGCTAAACACGGACCGAAGCAGGCTTCGAACATTCGACTACGACTCCTGGCGGTCCATTTTGAGTTCACGGTCGAGCTGAGCCAGCGTTCGCGCCATTGCGATTGCAGTTTGCGCCGCCTCCGCGCCGCGATTGTGAGTTTTGCTCAAACAACGAACTCGCGCCTGTTCCTCATTCTCCAGCAACAGGACCTCGTGGATGACGGGAACGCGATACGTGATTTGTATTTGCGCCAGAGCGTTGCTAACCCCTTCGCCAATCTGCTGCGCGTGGGTGGTTTCCCCTCTGAGAATCACTCCGAGGCAGATGACTGCCGAAATGCGCGGATTCTCCTGAGCCGCGAGTTTCGCCGCGACGACGGGAATCTCAAATGCGCCCGGGACACGGACCAAACGCACCCCGCCCACTTCGGCGGACCTCAGCACAGCCAGCGCCGCTCGCAACATCCCCTCCACGTACCGCTTGTTGTAATTGGACGCAACGATAGCGAACGAGCCGGCGCTCGTTCGTTGAATCCGAGTTGGAACAGGCTTCAACATTGGCTCGCCTCAGATCAGATGACCAAGTTTCTCGCGCTTGGTCTTAAGGTATCGTTCATTGTGTGGGTTTGGTTCGATTTTGATTGGCGCCTGCTCGACAATTTCCAAACCGTAGCCTTCCAGGCCTACCACCTTCTTGGGATTATTCGTCAGCAGCCGAATTGTCTTTAGGCCAAGGTCGACCAGAATCTGGGCGCCGAGTCCGTATTCGCGCAGGTCCATCGCATATCCGAGTTTCAAATTCGCCTGGACCGTGTCGAGGCCGCGTTCCTGCAACTTATACGCCTTGATCTTGGGAACCAATCCGATTCCCCTTCCCTCCTGCCGCATATAGACGATCACGCCTTGACCGGCCTTGGCCACTTGCCGCATCGCCTCATGAAGCTGCGGTCCGCAATCGCATCGCCGCGAGCCAAAGACATCTCCAGTAAGACATTCGCTGTGCACGCGGACAAGCACACCCTTCTTGTTGGCCACTTCGCCTCGCACGAGCGCCAAGTGATGCTGGCCATCGACGCGCGACCGATACAAATAGAGATCAAAGTCGCCATAATCGGTCGGCATCTTCACCACTTCCACGCGCTCGACAAGCTTCTCGCGGGTCCGCCGATACTTAATCAGCGATTCGATCGTGCAAATCTTGAGCCGATGATGCCGCGCAAACTGAGTCAACTCCGGCAATCGCGCCATCGAACCATCCTCGCTCATGATTTCGCAAATGACCGCCATCGGCCGGCATCCCGCCAGTTTGACCAGATCAACGGCGGCTTCGGTGTGCCCGGCCCTCTGCAAAACACCACCTGGTTTCGCGCGTAGTGGAAACACATGGCCTGGCTGGACCAAATCATTCGCCACCGCCGTGGGATCGGCCATGATCTTGATCGTTTGCGCGCGATCCGCGGCGCTAATGCCCGAGGTGATGCCTCGCGCCGCATCGACACTCACCTGAAAGTCCGTTCGAAATGCATCGCGGTTCTGAACAACCATTTGTTCGATTCCAAGCTGCTTGAGCCGTTCTGAAGTAGTCGGCACACAAATCAGGCCGCGACCGAACCTAGCCATGAAGTTAACGGCCGCGGGGGTCACAAACTCGGCCGCCATGATCAGGTCGCCTTCATTCTCGCGATCCGCGTCGTCCACGACGATCACCGTCCGCCCTTTTTGCAACTCGGAGATTACGGACTCAATCGAATCGAAAACCTTCTTCATGCCAAGACGAACTTAACCTAATGCCCGGAAGAGAAATGCCGCCGACAAAAAATCCCCACCTGGATTCCAGATGGGGATCGCCAAAGCTTGATCAAATTAGCGCATCACAAGAAGCGTCGCGCCCTTCAGGGAATGATTCCTCCTGGCGATCGCCTTCTTCGCGCCACACGTGGACGCGGTCGTGGCACTGCAGCTTGAGGCTGTCTTTTCAGAGCAGCTCGCTGTCACAGCCGTTGTCGTTGTTTTAGTCTCCGCACAGCAGGCCGAGCTTTTAGTCGTCTTGGCTTTCGTGGTTTTTTCTCCTGCCTGCGTGGTCGATACCATGGCGAAGGCAGCCAATGTCAAAAAAACAATCAATCGTTTCATATGTAGTTAACTGTTAATACCGCAATCCTTTTGGATAACGGCGCATTTGTAGCAATTTAGGCGCTTAAGTCAAAGCTTCATTCCATCGCGAAGAGGCCCGTTCCCACGGCCAGACAGGGAGGCGTTTTGGCCCAAGCGGAGGACGAGCGTCCTGTGCTAACGCGAAGTCCGGGCTTTCTGCCCCAATCATGGTCCCGATGCTTTGCTGCGGGCACGAGTGTCTGCGCTCTCCAAAATGTTGATCCAATGACATGAGCAATGGGGTTAGTGTATGAAATCCAAAAGCGAAAAACCACCCAACGTTTGCCGGGTG
>VHDE01000054.1 GCA_016871515.1 Verrucomicrobiota bacterium | reverse complement strand
AGCAAATCGGCGGTCGCCGCGGCAAACGCTTCACGAACCGCGCCGCCCTTCCCTTTGCTGTGCTGTTTGAGAATTCTGATCCACCGATGCGGATACTTCGCGGCCACACGCCGGATTTCATCCCATGTGTTGTCAGTCGAATGGCCCTCGACAAAAACCAATTCCGTTCCGAGGCCCATTTCAGGAGTGCGCTGAACGGCGGCTTCGATATTGCCGGCTTCATTGCGCGCCGGAATGACAACGGTGCAGGAGTACTGTTGCTCGGCCGGAACTTGCGGCTTGGGGCGCGCCACCAGAATGACCGTCATACACAAATGGCCGAGCACCGGTGCGAGCCATCGATTGAGCAACGGTTCGAGAACAGGCGTGCGAATGGGCCACAGAATCCGCGTATCCGTTCTGATGACCTCCCAGCCGGACAGATGGAGGAGGTTTTTGAAGTCAGCCATCGAAAGCCAGTTTTGAGGAAGAGTTGGCGCTTTAAGACCGAGTCTCTCCGCGGACCTTAGAACGGGATGCCAAAGATAATTGAAGAAGTTCACGATCAGCCGCGTTTCGGACCGAGCGAATCGTCCCAGATGTGTCAACACGGCTTGAACATCAGGAAGATCATTCACCAGATCCGAGAGGACGATGTAATCGAATGATTGATCGACTGAAAACGAACTTGCCTCGCCAACATCGAACTGAAGCTGCGGATGACGTTCCCGAGCCAAATCGATCATCGCCGGGCTGAAGTCTATTCCAAGGCCACTCTTAGGCTGGACTGCGGCAAGCAAATCACCCAAGCCACAGCCGACTTCCAGAACTTGGGAGTTCGGCGGAATGAAAAAGGCAAAATAGCTTTTCAGAAGCCGATGGTAACAGCGTTCGGACTCGCGGGGGCGAAAGGCAGCGCGTTTCTCGTAGAACGCTTGGCGGTCAATCATCCAACCTTCATTACTAGAACGCCGAGTCTGGTGCGAGGGGGAACTAGCGAACTAGCTTCCAAGCAGCAAAGGCGAATGTTATCCGACGAGGCGGCGCAGCAACGCCGCCCTGCTGTCAGTTCCTGGAAAGCCTTCGTTCACGTTGCGCGCGCATTGGAACCATGAACCCAATAGGGGCGGGGACAGCCTGTCCCCAGTGCGGTAGCGTCGGAATAGGGGGACGGGCCCTCCCCGCCCCTTTCGCGTTCATGTGGAGGGTTAGCTGGTTGTTTGATTGCAAATCGCACCGAGAGAGCGAACCATGGGCTGATGGATGTTGAAGGTCCTCACATCGTCGTGCTTGGCGCCGGCTTCGCTGGCTTGACGTTTTGCGAGGAGTTTCAATTCCCAGGTGCTCAAATCACGCTGGTGGACCGGCAGAACCACCATTTGTTTCAGCCGCTTTTATATCAGGTGGCGACTGCGGGCCTGTCGGCGCCAGAAATTGCCCAACCGATTCGTTCGATTTTGTCGGACAAGCCAAACGTCACCGTCTTGCTCGATAGCGTCGCGGGCTTCAACCTCGCCGAACGAAAGGTCTTTCTCGAGAAGAACACGCTCACTTACGATTATCTCATCCTCGCGCTGGGCGGCGTTACCAGTTACTTCGGCCATCCCGAATGGGAAGAGTTTGCGCCGGGCCTTAAATCCATCGACGATGCGCTTCGGATTCGCCGCCACATCCTCCTGGCTTTTGAACAAGCCGAAAATGAAGCGAACGAAGCTGAGCACGACCGGCTCATGACGATCGTGGTTGTTGGTGGCGGGCCCACTGGTGTCGAACTAGCCGGAGCGTTCAGCGAATTGGCGCGTCACGTTCTGTGTGGCGATTTCCGGCGGATTGATCCCCGTCACGCGCGCGTGGTCTTAGTCGAAGCGGGTGAACGCATTCTGGGCCAACTGCCGCCCAAACTCTCCGAGCGCGCCGAACAACAACTCAAGCGGCTAGGTGTTGAAGTCCGGACTTCGACCCGCGTAACCAAGATTCGCAAAGGGTGTGTCGAATTAGATGGCGATGTCGTTTACGCGGAGAATATCATCTGGGCGGCCGGAGTTTCGGCCAATCCTTTGACCAGGCAACTTGGAGTCGATTTGGATCGCGGTGGCCGGATCAAAGCGAGTCCAGACCTGAGTTTGCCCGGGCATCCGGAAGTATTCGCCGTCGGCGATATCGCGTCTGTCATCGACAAAGATGGACAAATCGTGCCTGGCGTATCGCCGGCCGCCATCCAGATGGCCCGGCACGTCTTGAGGATTCTGGGGAGCGAACTCGCGGCGAACAGCACAACGCGCCCGGCTCGCCCGGCTTTCGACTATTGGGACAAAGGAACGATGGCCACGATCGGGCGTTCGGCAGCAGTCGCAAAAATTGGCCAGGTGGAATTCTCCGGCTTCACCGCTTGGCTCGCCTGGCTGCTGATCCATCTGATTTTCTTAATTGGCTTTCGCAATAAGCTCTTCGTTCTTCTCCAATGGACCTACTCCTATTTTACTTACAAACGAGGTTCGCGAATCATCACTGGATTGTCAGATGAACGGCATTCGGGACCTGTTTAGCGCGCCTGCCTTCGTCGCAGCGCAGACTTTCAGTCTGCGCTATGGGAGCCGCGTTCGACGCCTGTCCTACTGGTTAGCTCAGCGAAAAGGTTTCTCCTACCTCGCGCAAAGCGATCCCATCGGGTTCCTTTTGCAGGGCAGTTTCGAGACGTTCCAGCGGTTCGGTTTTGCCCTCGCGCCCCAACCGAAATGTTCGGTGATGGATCGCCGCAAAGCGCCTCGCTCCCGCGGCGTCGGCCATCGAGACCGCCTCTTCCGGCGTGCAATGAGAACAAACCCACGGCGCATAAGCGCCAATTGGCTTGCAAGCGACGTCGAATGGCCCTTTCCCGCGAAGGCTGGCAAAGTTTTGGCACAAGGCGGTGTCTCCGCCGAAAATGACTTTCTTCCCGCCGTGCTCGAGGATGTAGCCGTTGTAGCCGCGATGCGTATCGCGCCGCCAACGGGCGCCCCAGTGATTTACTTCGAAGGCCTCGACACGCAAAGATCCTTCGTCTGTTGCTCAGCCCAGCTTAGTCTATCGTGAGCGCTGGCGCGACAATGCGTTTTACTGTTCAATCCAATTAGCAAACTGCCAAAACTTATACTCAAGCGTAGTAGGACAGGCGTCTCGCCTGTCGCTGAGGGCCGTGAGCCATTTCAGAGAGCAAGAGGCAACGTGGCCTGCCGATGGGATCGACTCGAACCCAACGACGTTGAGCAAATGCCGAAGCAAAACAAGGTCCAACGAGCCTGTTGGAAGGTTAGCCGGGGACCCGAAGCCGGCCCGATTGTCTGCAAACCGCCCGGTAGCTTTGCACAAGAATTCGAAAAAGCAACCGATCAGGAGAGATGGCTGCGCTTCTGTCTGAGCTTATCCAAACCAACCGCCAGAATGATCACGATGCCGATGATGATTTCCTGCACGTAATTCTGCCATCCCATTTGGTTGGAGCCGTTGCGCAAGACCGCCATGATAAGCGCGCCGATCATCGAACCTAAGATGCTCCCGGAACCGCCGTTTAGGCTCGCGCCCCCGATGACCACTGCCGCGATGATGTCCAACTCCAGACCAATAGCTGCTGTCGGGTCGCCCTGATTGAGACGAGACATCTGCATCAAACCAGCCAAGCCGAAGAATAATCCAGCGATCGCGTAGATCAGCGTTTTTTGCAATCGAACGCGAATGCCGCAAAGGCGTGCCGTGCTCTCATTAGAGCCGATGGCGAAGACATACCGCCCAAAAACGGTTTGGTGCATCACAACGGCCATCATAATTGCCAAACCCACCGTAATCCAAACACCCGGCGGCAGCGGCAAGAGATGAACCGGGTCGACCAGCGCCATGATATTATTCACCGGCGTTTCCGGCGCGTTTACCGTTTGACTGCCGGACAGCCATTTGGCCAAGCCGCGTCCAACTCCCATCATGCCGAGCGTGACGATGAAGGGCAGCATCCGGAACCCGGCAATCGCCGCGCCATTGATGAGCCCAATGGCTCCCCCGGTCAAAACAGTCAACAGGATGGCCGCCATCGGCGAGTATCCTTTCACGAGCAACGTTGCTCCGACGACACTCGTGAGCGCCACAACTGACCCGGCGCTTAGGTCGATTCCGCCACTCACAATAATCAGCGTCATGCCAAGCGCGCTGATGGCGACGATCACGGTCTGAATCAAAATGATTTTAAAATTGGCGCCCGTAAGAAAGTAAGGCCGAACTTCGTTGCTCAGGCAGAAGAGACCGACAACGAAGATCAGACCTAGAAACGGTCCGAGGACATTGAGAAAAGATCTGAGTTTCGCCGTCCGTTCCAATGATGCCATCTCTCAATTCGAGTTTTGACTCGCGCGGTGGCCGATCGCTGCGCTGATAATGCTATGCTCTGTCCAGGCCGCGGCGGGTCGCACTTCGGACAAGTCCCCGCGGCACATGACGCCAATGGTATCGCACACCCCCAGCAATTCTGGAAGGTACGAGCTGACGAAAATAATCGCTTTGCCTTGCTGAGCCAATTGTCCGATCAGTTTGTAAATTTGAGCCTTGCTGCCCACGTCAATCCCGCGCGTTGGTTCATCCAGCAACAAGACCTTGGCATCATGATGCAGCAAGCGTCCCAGCGCGATCTTTTGCTGGTTGCCGCCCGACAATTCGCACATCGGCTGCGCCGGACTTCGCGCGCGCACATCAAGACGTTGCATCCAATCCAGCGTAACCCGATTTTGCCGGCGGCTGCTGATCCAGCCAAACTTTGCGAGCGGGCCGTGGCGCGTGAGAGTAAGGTTATCCGCCAAAGTGCGATTGAGCATAAGGCCTTCTTCCTTGCGGCTCTCACTCAGCAAACCAATTCCTTCCGCGAGCCGCTGGGTGGGCGAACAATGCGTCCGTTCGCGGGCGCCGACGAAAACAGAACCGCCAGCGAGCCGATCCAGACCGAAGCAAGCCCGCAATGTCTCGGTGCGGCCGGCTCCAATCAATCCGGCAATACCCAAGATTTCGCCCTCATGCAAAGTGAGGTCCACCGAACGGGGCTTGGTCTCACCGGCCACTGCCTTCAATTCGAAAACCGGTTTGCCGGACGTGTGAGGCGTGCGCGGATAAATCTCGTTAATCTCGCGGCCTACCATCAGCCGAATGATCTGATGAAGATTTGCCTCAGCCATTGGTCCTGTGCCCACGCTCTCGCCGTCCCGCAGGACGGTGTAACGGTCGCAGATTACCTGACATTCTTCCAGAAAATGACTGATGTAAATGATGCTAACGCCGCGTTCTCGCAGCCGGCTGATAACGCCGAAAAGGTTTTTTGTGTCCAACTCGCTCAAGCTGCTTGTCGGTTCGTCCATGATGATGATCCGCGACTGGCCCACAAGAGCGCGAGCAATCTCGACAATTTGCTTTTCAGCCGTGGTGCATCTGCCAACCGGCGCCGTCAGCGGAATGTTGTCGTGCTGCAGTTTGGCCAACGCCTCATGCGCTAAAGCCCGTCGCCGCGAGCGATTGAGCCAACCTAGCCGGGCCGGCTCCTCGCCCAACAAGATGTTTTCTTCCACCGACAGATGAGGCGCAAGATTCAGCTCTTGGTAAATCATCGCAATGCCACTCCGACGCGCATGCCACGGATTTGTCGAATGGAATAATTGGCCATCGAGTTCGATGCGGCCTGCGTCGGGAGTGTGAGCACCACTCAGAATCTTCATGAGTGTGCTTTTTCCGGCGCCGTTCTCGCCGATTAAAGCGTGGACTTCACCGGGGGCGACTTCCAGAGTGACCTCTTTGAGAGCGCGGGTGGCGCCGAAGCTTTTCTGCACGCCCATCATGCGCAGACGCGGCGTCATAGTGGCGAAAAGCAGTGAGGACATGTCTGCGTGTGCGGGCGGCAACGCTCGACATGCAATGTCCAGATTTTAACTTTCAACGAATGCTTCGTTTGATTGTTGAGAGTGAATGTCGGACGTTCCACGCTCTTGGAGCCGCCATCTCCGCGACTGCTAACTAAGCTCAAGCCGTTACTTCAGGTATTTGTCCAACGGCGGGTAAAGCAGTTCCTTCATCTCCGGCTGCTCCATATTTTCAGGCGTGACTAGCACGACGCCGGTATCAATGCGTTTGTCCACCTTTTCGCCTTGCAAATGTTTGAACATCGTCATGACCCCGAGGTAACCCATTAGCACCGGGTTCTGCACGACCAAGCCTTGAACATCTCCGTTCTTCATGTCCGCGACTGACTGCGAGCCAGCGTCGAAACCGACCATCTTAACCTTGCCTCCGGCCTTGCCGATGTCGCGCAGGGCTTTCGTCATGGCTATGGTCGGCGGTTCGCACGGACAGAAGATGCCGTTTACTTCGCGACCGAAACGATTGAGCAAATTCTGCGAAGCTTGATAGGCCGTCTCACGCGTAGGCCCGGCATATTGATCTGCGGAAATCAATTTAATATTCGGGTACTTGCTCTTAAGAACCTCCAGGAAACCCGCCTCTCGTTCCTCGGTGCTGGCGGAACCAACTGCGTACCGCAGCAGAATGACATTACCCTTGCCATCGAGCAATTTTCCGAGGTGCTCCCCGGCCAGCTGGCCGCCTTTGTAATTATCGGTCGCGACGAAGCTGACATACTTGTCCGACTTGAGGCCGGAATCAATGATGACAACCGGGACTTTGGCTTGAGCGGCATTCGCAACAGGTCTGACGAGCGCCTGAGAATCGAGCGGCGCGAGCACGATGCCATTAACGCGGCGGGTCATGAAATTTTCAACGACCTGAATTTGCAGATCGCGGTCATCCTCCTTCAAAGGCCCTTTCCAGATCACGTCAACCTTGTGACCTTTTCCGTTGAGCTCCTGGCGCGCTTTGAACGCGCCGGCATTGATTGATTTCCAAAACTCGTGCGTGGTGCCCTTGGGAATAACCGCGATCGTCAAAGGCTTGTCAGCGCCTTGGGACGCAAGGACCAGGAGTGTAAAGACAACGCAGGTTAATAAGAAGCGGGCCAGTGATTTCATCCGCGCACCCTATTGAACCTAATGAAGCTTTTCAATCATTTTGATGGATAGGAAGCGAACTTCGAGCGCTGGCCTCCGGCCCTCCGGCCCGGCAAGACTCGCAGCGGAATGTTCCGGGTCGGAGACCGAAGCTGCGGTTCATGGGGACCCTCGACGCCTTTTTGGCGCGCATTGCGCCAATGAACCGGAGAACGTTCAACGCGAAACTTTCAACTCTCAACCTTCAAAGAATGCATTCGTTGAAAGTTGAAAGTTGGAAGTTGATGGTTGAGCGTTTCCGCAGGAGATGTCTTTTGGACATGCATTGGGCCGGTGAACGGAGCGCAGCGTAAACGCCGCGCTCCTAGCGCTAGTTCATGGACAGCCTCGACGTCTTTTGCGGAGCTTCGGTTGTGAAGCTGCGAAGCTTTGGTATAGCACATCGTTGCTCAGGGTTGCCGGCGGACTTTCCAGATCATTCTTTCGACCGCGTCTTTGCCGCGTACTTTATCTCAACAGTTCCTGACCCGGTCCGCGTCATCCGCGAGATGAAACGGGTTTGTTCTCCGGGCGGCTACCTGATGGTGGCGCGCGGTGCGTTGCATCAACCAGTAGCTTTGAGGGAGGCTCATTACAGCGGCAATACCGCGCCCGAGCGTCGAGCACTAATTCCTAGATGCGCGAGACGAGCAGCTCTTTTTCGAAAATCAATTCCTTGGGCAACGTATCGCGAAGCGTCATGAACAATTCCTGGTGAAGCAAAATCTCCTTCTTCCATTCTTCCGAATTGATCGCCTGCACTTTCTCGAATTGCTCTGGGCCAAAACCTTGCAAGCCGTTCAAGTCAAAGTCTTCGATGCGCGGCATCCATCCGAGAGCGGACTCCTTCGCCCCGACACGTCCGCGACAACGATCGACAATCCACTTCAGGACCCGCATGTTTTCGCCGAACCCCGGCCAAAGGAAATTGCCACTGTCGTCCTTGCGGAACCAATTCACGTGAAAGATTTGGGGCGGGCTCTTCATGAGCCTCTGCATGTGCAGCCAATGAGCTAGGTAATCGCCCATGTTATAACCGCAGAACGGCAGCATCGCCATCGGATCGCGGCGCACTTGGCCGACGCCGCCCACTGCGGCGGCGGTCATTTCCGAGCCCATCGTCGCGCCGAGATAAACGCCATGACCCCAATTGAACGCTTGGAAAAGCAATGGGATGGTGTTGGCGCGGCGACCGCCAAAGATGATCGCGCTGATCGGCACGCCTTGCGGATCGTTGACCTCGGGCGCGACCACGGGATTATTCATCATCGGCACCGCAAAACGGCTGTTGGGGTGCGCTGCTTTTTCTTTGGATTCCGGCGTCCACCGATTGCCTCGCCAATCGACGCATTCGCTGGGGACCGGACCATCCTTGCCTTCCCACCAAACATCCCCGTCCGACAACAAGGCTGCATTCGTATAAACTGTATCGCGCGAGATAGTTTTGACTGCGTTGGGATTCGATTTTGAATTTGTTCCGGGGATAACGCCGAAGTAGCCTGACTCCGGATTGATGGCATAGAGGCGGCCATCAGGTCCGGGCTTCATCCAAGCAATATCGTCGCCCACCGTCCAAACCTTCCAGCCTTCGTAACGTTGCGGCGGCACTAACATGGCAAAATTAGTTTTGCCGCAGGCGCTGGGGAATGCGGCCGCAACGAATGTCTTTTCGCCCTCCGGCGACTCGACCCCGAGGATTAACATATGTTCGGCCATCCATCCCTCCTTGCGGGCCAGGCAGGAACCGATGCGCAACGCCAGACACTTCTTGCCCAGCAAAACATTGCCGCCGTAATTGGAACCGACCGACAAGATCGTGTTGTCCTGCGGAAAATGGCAGATGAACCGCCGCTCCGGGTTAAGGTCCAGCATGCTGTGCAGCCCGCGGTTGAAATCGGCCCGATTGCGGAGCTGTTCGTAAGCAGCCTTTCCCATGCGCGTCATGATCCGCATGCTCAGCGCGACGTAAATCGAATCGGTTAACTCCACGCCGACTTTGGTCAGCGGCGAACCGAGTGGCCCCATCAAGTAAGGAATGACGTACATGGTGCGTCCCTTCATCGAGCCGCGAAACAAGCTGTAAAGTTTCTCGTACATTTCCTTGGGCGGCGCCCAATTATTCGTCGGGCCAGCTTCCTCCCGGGTTTCCGTGCAGATGAAGGTGCATTGCTCGACACGAGCGACATCGTTGGGATTCGACTGATGATAATAGCAGCCCGGAAGTTTCTCCTGATTCAAGGTGGTCAGGATGCCTTGCTGAAGAGCTTGGGCAGTGAGCTCTGATTTTTCGCCCTCCGACCCGTCGCACCAAAAGATATTATCCGGCTGGCAAAGCGCAGCCATTTCGTTAGCCCACTTAATGACGGTTTCGTTCGACGTGTTGGCTTGCCCGAATTTTTTATCACTCATATCAAGTCGCAATTCGATCTGGGTTGTCATTCTCACTCGTCAGGCAAATCGCAGCCGGACTGTAAAAATTGACGGAAGCTAGCAACTGCCTTGGCGCATGGCAATCGACTTATGAAAAAATGTTTGCAACGCGGCGAGTGGTTCTGTAACGCGTTGATGATGCCGCGCAGATGGCTGAGCGGCCGTCTGGCTCGCGTTGAAAGGCATCACGCGGCCTAAACGGACTCGCACAACGGTCGCTTGACAGGTATGCGCGCGTCGGCTCGGATCGCGGCAACACAATCGCTCGTGGCAAATCTATGCAAGCAGCCCAGTTCCCTCACGAGATGTTCAATCGTTGGAAGCCATGCCGCCACGGGACGATCCTTTACAACGTCAATCACATATATATTGGACGCTCGCTCGATCTTTACGGAGAGTACAGCGAAGGAGAAGCTGCTTTGTTCCAATCCATTCTGCGATCAGGCGACGTGGTTGTGGAGGCCGGAGCAAACATAGGGGCACATACCGTCGTTCTGAGCCGCGCTGTCGGCAATAACGGTTTAGTGATGGCCTTTGAACCTCAACGACTCATTTTCCAGTCGCTTTGCGCCAACGCAGCACTCAATAGCCTCGCTAACATTTATTGTTTCGAGATCGCCCTCTCGGCCCAGCCTGGAACCATTGAAATCCCTGTGCTGGATCCGTATCAAGCCAACAACTTCGGAGGGCTCGCGCTTGAAGAAGGCCCGCGCAACGCGGCTATAGCAGTGACGACAATCGATGCGCTCGGCATATCCAATTGCCGTTTCATCAAGATTGATGTCGAAGGCATGGAGATGCAGGTCCTCAAAGGAGCCGCCGACACCATCGCGCGCTGTCGTCCGGCGCTTTATGTCGAATGTGATCGACCCGAAAGATCAACGGCTTTGTTGGAATACATGAAGTCACGTGATTACCTCAGTCACATTCATTGTCCACCGCTATTCAATGCCCCCGATTTTTTCCAAAATCCTGTGAATGTCTTCGGGGATGTTGTTTCGAAAAACCTCCTGTGTCTGCACCGCAACGACACCCTGGCCGTGCAGAACTTGCCGCGCGTCGCGTAGAACGAGGACGCCGCCGGGCGCTTGTGCGCCCTCGGAAAACATCTAACCGATGCGGCCGCACGGTTAACTGAGCCGCTGTGAGGCAAGTTGCCTGTGGAATATCCCGCCGATACGGTTATTATCTGCCTGTGATCGCCTTAATCGACTACGGGGCCGGCAATTTGCACAGTGTTGAAAAAGCTCTGCGTTTTCTCGGAGCCGGTATTCATCGGGTTAACCGCCCCGAAGAACTCCGCGAGGCGCGCGCAGCTGTGTTGCCGGGTGTTGGAGCCTTCGACGATTGCATCAATGCCTTGGCCAGGCAGAATCTGCTGGAGTTGACGCGCGAGTTCATCGCGACGGGACGCCCGTTTCTGGGAATTTGCGTGGGGTATCAGGCTCTCTTCGAAAAGAGTGATGAATTCAATAGTTGCGCAGCCGGGCTTGGCCTTTTCAAAGGCAAGGTGATTCGCTTCTCTGGCCGGAACGGTTTGAAGGTTCCTCAGATTGGTTGGAATCAAGTGGAGGTCACCAAGAGCGATTGCCCGCTGTTTCAGAGTATTCCCGATCGAAGTTACTTTTATTTTGTCCACAGTTTCTATCCACAACCCACTGACCGCTCGATCATCGCTTCCGTAACAGAATACGGCGAAACCTTCGCTTCGGCGGTTTGGAAAAATAATGTCTTCGCCACCCAATTTCACCCAGAGAAGAGCCAGAAAGTGGGATTACAGTTGCTCGACAACTTCGTTCGGCTTTGCATGCAGTAAGACGGGCGTCCCGCCTGTCTCTCGATCTGGAATCGAGACAGTGCGCAGCCCGGGCAGCGCGCTGCTGCCCTTGAATTAAGCACTGAGAGAGCGGTTCTTACTCCTGATCCTGATCTTGCTCTTGCTCCCCAAAAGGCTCGCGCCAACGAGATCATGATCAAGAGCAGGATCAAGATCATGAAACCAAATGGCGCCAGCGAGGGCTTAATTCAACGCCAGTAGTGCGCGGCCCGCCCCGGTTGTCAAAATGGGCAATATTACGCAATATTACACGAGGCACTTGTGCGCGTGGGAGGCGTTTGCTACGTTGATCGCGTTGGAGCAATAAGGATTGCTGGTCGGGTCACAATCAAACAACAACATTAACTGGACACAAGTATGGCTTACGAACTTCCTCTGTTACCGTATCCCAAAGATGCGCTTGAACCTCATATCGACGCCCAAACGATGGAAATCCACCATGGCAAGCATCACAATGCCTATGTCACTAACGTGAACAAGGCTATCGCCGGAAACCCTGACCTCGAGAAAAAGTCGGTCGAAGAATTGATTAGCAACCTCGACGCTGTTCCCGCAGATATTCGCAACGCCGTTCGAAATAATGGCGGCGGACACGCGAACCATTCGATGTTTTGGAAAACGATCGGTCCTAAGGCGGGTGGGGCGCCGGCCGGGAAACTCGCCGATGACATCAAGGCAGGGTTCGGGAGTTTTGACGGCTTCAAGGAGAAGTTCGAAGCGGCAGGGGTTGGCCGCTTCGGCAGCGGTTGGGCTTGGCTAATTGTAAACAAAGCCGGGAATCTGGAGATTACCTCGACAGCCAATCAAGATAGTCCGCTCATGGAGGGCACTAAACCAGTCCTTGGCTGCGATGTTTGGGAACATGCCTACTACCTCAAATATCAAAATCGCCGCCCGGATTACCTCAAGGCGTTCTGGAACGTCGTTAACTGGACGGAAGTCGCCAAATATTACGAAGCGGCGAAAAAGTAATCATTCCCCGCGCGACTGCCAATCAAGCGGATATTGTAGCAACCGAAGTAACGAGGCGTTGTTTTGGATGTAACGACGCATCCTGCAATAGAAATTTGAGCCTCGTCACCTCGGCTGCTCTGAGTGAACAGTTTTCAAGAATACGCTCGTATCTTCGCCGTAACGCTGCGAAGCGCGCGCGATAAAACTGTCGGTCAGAGGGCCGCAGCCTTTACGTGCGTTTACGCTGCGCTCCTGGCCGACAGTTTCAATCGGCCCCATGCTCGCGTACGGTGAACTGAAACTTGATGTCAAATTCCGCTGATGCCCGCCGCCGCTGGTTTGGGGCGTTTTTCCTGATCGTGGCGGGTGGATTGGTCATTTGGGGTCAAACCATTTTGAAACCTCATCTGGGCGATGGCATCGGTTTTCTTCTGTATTGGCTGACTTGTTTCGCCTTCACCGGGTTGGCCATCTTAACAGCGCTGCTGGACATTTGGATCATTCGCCCCCGTGCGCGCGCTTCGCAACGCGAACTCTTGAAGCAAACACTGCCCAAAATTGAACGCGAAAACGAGGAGAGTCACCACCCGCAGCCACGCAGCAACGCAGAATGAATCTTGAAGAACGCCCTTACCGGCGCTTATAGTCTGAAAAAGTTCAAAATGAACGCTCTTGCCACCGCCGAAGCGTTGCGCCCCCTCTCCGAGAGTCAAAGGGCGGCTCTCGTGAAGCTGTTAGCTGATGATGATATGGCGGTATATCACTCGATTCGCAGCAAGATTCTCGCTTACGGCCAGGAGGCCAGCCAATGGGTGCGGCCCCACACACTGAGCAGTGACCCAGTGCTGCGCAGGCGTGCGCAGGAGATCGTTCAATATCTGGCGCGGCAGGAGGCCGATAATCGCTTCCTCGCTTTTTGCCTGAGCCAAGGCGAAGATTTGGATACGGAAGAAGGTGCGTGGTTGCTAGCTCAGACTCAATATCCGGAAATCAATGTCGCTGCTTATCAGGCGCTCTTCGACAGTTATGCGGGCGACTTGCGCGAACGAATTGATTTTGGCGCGGGCGCCGAGGGTATTCTGGCGACGATCAATCAGTATCTGTTTGCCGAACTCGGATTTAGCGGCAACGAACAGAATTATTACGATCCAGACAATAGTTATTTGAATCGAGTCGCGGATCGCCGCACGGGCAATCCCATCAGCCTCTGTCTCGTCTATTTGTTTGTCACGCGACGCCTCAAGCTGCCGGTAGCGGGTATCGGCATGCCCGGACATTTTCTGACGCGTTTCCAATCTTCCACCGGCGAGGTTTACGTCGATGCCTTCAATCGCGGAAAGTTTTTGACCAAAGCCGACTGCGTCAAATATCTCCTCCATACCAGTCATGGCTTCCAGGAAGGGTATCTCGCTCCGATTACTTCACGACGCACCCTACTACGCGTCTGCTCGAACCTTCACCAAATCTACGGACAGCTCAACCTCGCCGAGGAGACGGCGCGGTTGCAGCGGTACATCGTGGCGCTTGCGAAGTGACTGCAGGCCTTCCTGGTCTTCTGACGGTTCGGTTGTAAGAGCGCCTCAAACCCGAGATGTTTAGGAATGGCGGCGCTCTCACGAGACGCCGCTACGGGAAGATGATTGGGGGAAAGACACGGAGAGAAATTCTGCCTCGCTTAGGCATTTGCACTGAGATTGCTTTCGCGGCAATGACATGGTCGCGGCATATTGAACTCTGTCTTGCGATTGGCGTCGTAACAAGTGCGCTGGCGCAATCCAATTCCATGCCAGTCAGAGCGGCGGGCGCCTTGGCAGTCCGCGACCCTTTGGACATCCCGTTCCGCCGCGCGCCGATGGGACGGTCGAGCCGCAGCATCGTGGTCTCGCTGACGACCAAGATCCACTTGGCGTTCGATGCCAGGCAGCTGCGCACGCACACCGTTTGGGAGGGAGCGCCACTCAATCTTTACGGTCCTCCTTCCAACGGCACAGCCACGCGATTCGTTTGCGATTTCACGGGTGACCTCATTTGGGAAGATCTTTCGCCGCAGCCTTGGGAATTCTTACGCCCTGGCGGGAGCGGCTTTGACACAGCGAAAAGTCGCTTTCTTGGCGTAAGCACCAAAGGCGGCCAAACGAGCTTTCTTTACGAAGTGGTCCCATCGTCGGGCACAACAACACATGTGCGCGAGACGCCGCGACTGGAGCAGGTTCTCTCGGGCTCGGCGATAGTTCGGCGCTTCGAAGTTGCGCCGTTGAGTGATCCTCTGCGCTACTCGCCCGTTTATGGTGTCGGCGAACCTCTTCCGCTGTCTGGCGTCGAGACCGCCGCAGCCATTCAACGGGAAAAGAACTTCCTCGTTGTAGCATTGCGCGGTCTCGCCGCGAACCTTACGGCCCATCGCGACGATGGCGACCATATTGTAGTCAGGCAAAGCGAGCGCGACGGCAAAGCACCCTACAGTGTCGTTCTGACTAATATTGTGTCGGATCCAAAAACGCGAATCATGCTCACGCTGCCGCGGAGCGTGACCGAGCAAATGTTTGAAGTCGCTACCCTGATTTGCGGCGATTCGACGGAAGCCATCAATCTGGCCAACGCATTCGCCGCCCTTCCCATCAAAACGCCGGGCGCGTCTTCACACGCCGATGGAGCGAAGGACACACCAACCCCGCAGCCCAAAGTTCTCCTGGCTGATCCTGCCTTCGTGGACAAACCTGCTGGCGACGAGTCGTTTGTCGTCGAGCATTTTCCGGCGCCGAAGGAGATCAAACTGTTAGTTGGCGGACTGGACGCTCTGCCGAATGGCGACTTGGCGATTTGCACTTACGCGGGCGAGTTTCAAAACGCGAGTGTGATGCGCGTGGCATTGGAGAAGGTTAACGGGGAATGGCAAGGCGCCGTCTTTCCATTCGTGAAGGGTTTTGCGTCTGGTGTGAATCGGATCGCATTCGGCCGCGATGGCAAACTTTACGCCGGGGGCTTGCGCATGGGCCATTGGACGAGCATCGCACCACAGCCACACTCACTCGACCGTGTCGCCTTTACTGGAAAAACCCCTTTCGAGATTCGCGACGTCCACGCGCAGCCCGATGGCTTCGCGCTTACCTTCACACAACCAGTGGACGCCAAGCGATACGGAGAATTGGGATGCGCCGCAATACACTTACGCCTACGACGGCCAGCATAACGTTCCGGAGAAAGATCGCGACGAAAAGGTTCCCAGCCCGCCCGTGCGCGTGACGAAAGTCGACGTGTCTCCGGACCTGCGGCGCGTGGGTCTGCAAATCGATGGTTGCCAAGCCGGCTACGTCACCATGGTTCGCGCTTTGGATGTCCGAAACAGAGAGGGCCGGAAGCTGCGGCGCGACACGTTCCATTACACGTTGAATCAGATTCCGGCGCGTTTGAATTGAATTCTAAAACACCCTGTTAGCTTAGACTTAGGGCGCCACCGCTTCCTTGACTTGCGGATGATTGAGCAAGAAGGCCCGGCGCTGTTCGGCAAACTTTTTGAGACTAATACTGCGCCGCGGACCGCGGAAGCTCCGTTCATCGAGGTCTTCCGCAACGCCCCTGGTGAAAGCTTCAAACGTCGCGAGTTTGTGCACGTCTGCTTTCACATCATTGGCGATGAGTGCCTGATATTGTCTCGCGAGCGGACCGAGCTTATTCCAGTCGAGCCATTTTGTGGCGATGTCGCGCACATAACCCAGATAGCTCGCCCGCAACGAATCGACCGCAAGCAATCTGTTAAGCAGCGGCTTGGTCTTATCATCAGCACCGAAGAGAGTATCCAGTTCAACACCTTCGACCCGCGGTCCGCCGCCCGGGCCGCCGGGGTAAGCAAAGGTTTCATTCGCGTCGTGCGGGATGATATGGAAACGGCCCTGTGCATCTTGATACAGGTTATAATCGCTCGAACGAATCCAGTATCCGTCGTTGTTGATGAGCACATTTTCCAGCGCCAGGAATTTGAGCGCGCCATGAATGTCGAGCAGCGGCGTCAGCACTTCGATTAGCTTCTCCGTGGGAGTCTCTTCCAAGAGGCGGCAAAGCTTGATAAGGCTCGCCCAAGCAGCGGGATCATCCTTGGTTTTGATTTCGTAAATCCGTTTGTACTCGGCGGTATTCTCGCCGAGGTAACTCAAGCCGCCGCGGCCGCGCGGGCTGCCAGGCACTTTCCACCGTGCGCCTTGCGCAGCACCAAACCAGTCTTTGACAAATTCTTTGTTGAACTGCTGCGAGTTCACGTAAATGCCCCAGCTTTCGCCGTTGATCACCACGCGCACGTAATTGGCCTTCGCCGCCGGGATGTACTCGCGAGCAATCTGAGTATACAGGACAGTCCTCAGATACGTGCTGTCCGTGTGCGAGTTTAGGAGGTCCATCGTTCGATAGCCGCCGAACTGCTGAGCCGGATGCACGAAATCAAACGAAAGGTTGAGCGACCGCTTGCGGCCCTCGCCAACCGTAAAAAAAGATGACGCGCCGCGGAAGTGAACGCCAACGTCGCGATAGGTCTTCCCGTCCACCGTGAGCGTGGCGGGCACTTCAACATCTGTGTGATAGAAATCGGCCAGTTCCTTTTCCCAATCGGCGTTCTCGAATTCCAGGAAGAAGGTTCGAAGAGTTTGCAAATCGTAGAGAGGGAGGCCGGGAAACGATTTCACATCCGCGGGCGTAACTTTCGGCCCGAGCCCCACAGGCTCCTGGCTCTCGCCTCGCCCGCGAAATCCGGGCCGGCGCGGGCCTCGGCCGGCAGCTTTCTCGTTGGTAATGAACTCACGGGCCGCCTTGCGTTCCGCGGCGTTAAGACGCTTGTCATTGTCCTTGTCGAATTGCTTGACTAGTTTCCATTCCTCTTGCACACCGCCCATACCTCCGGGTCCATCTCCGCCGCGGCCGGGATTGTTGGGAGCTTGAGCCAAGGCAGACAACGCAAGGGAAAAAGCAAACGTCATTGAGCGGACTAGCTTCATAGCGGCAGGTTTTGTTTTCGGAGCCATGTCTTAGAATGCAGAGCAGTAATCGATTCGAACTGAACAGCGCCGAGGTCTATGCTTCAACTATTCGGACCGCGATTGTGTAAAAGCCGGCCGCGGCATTGCGCTCGACATACAGGCTCGCGTTCGTGTTGGTATTCACGCTGAAGACCGTTTGTTCGAGTGGTCCATCCGGCGTGCTGGAGAATGGAACAGGCGCTGCCTCTTTGTCCAGCGAATCGCGAAAATGAACCTCATACTCGATTTTCCGCAAGGCGCGAAACTCCAGGCGAACCCGTCCCCTCGCGTTGCCCGCTCCTTGAATGAGCGAACCGACCACCGTGTAACCTAAGCTCGGAATTTGCACTTCGAGCGTGTTGGTTCCATCGAATCTCACCATATAACGCGTTAAAGCGCTAGTGGCTTGCCCGCTGACCCGGCGTCCATCGATGGCAAAGACGGAACCATGGCACGGGCAGATCATTTGATTGATGGAAGGGTCGAGCGGATCAACGACACAGTTCTGGTGCGTGCACCGAGAATTCAGCGCATAGAATGTATTGTTCGCCGCTCGATTGATGATAACCGGATAAAATTGCCCATCGGGCCGCGGTCCATTCGGCGGGCCGCCAATGAGCGGATTAATAATGAGCCGAACCGAACCGAACTCATTCGCCAAAGCCGGGAAGTTGCTTAGCTTGAGTCGTAACGTGCCAGTCGAAGAAGTGGCTAATGGTATGATTTCAGCCGCCACAATATCGGTCCGCACCGTCCGCAGGAGAGTCGAATAGGCGGTGGCGAACGTAAAGGTTTTGATAAACGCGCGCCGGCGAAGAGAGAATCTTTGGTTCATCACATTATGGAGTCGTCCCCGCGTTCTTAATTTCGTCCTGAGACAAAAGGAACTCGCGCCGTTTCTTGAGATGATTGCGCAGCGCTTGAAAATTTTGCTCCAAATTCTGAAGCGCGCGGTTGGGATCATTCCGCAGCAATTCAGCCCGCAGTTGCACTTCGGGTTTCAAACGTTCGTTCGTGTTGTCGAGCATCGGGCCCATGACTTCTTCCGTGTAAAGCGTTTCGGCAATTTCTTTTGTCCGCGTCAGAAAGAGCTTTCGGAACTGTGCATTGGCCAGCAGCGGACCCGAGAAAAATCCGGGTGCGCGCCACCAACCCGCACCTCTGCCGCCGCCGAAACCGAATCCGAGACCGCCCCCGGGCCCGCGGGGCGCCTCGCGCCGGCCGGGGGGAACATCCCCTTTCATTCCAAAGGTGATTGGCATGTCGTAAAAGACCTCGCCGCGCCCCATCATCCCCATCACCATCCCCCAGGTATTGTCTTGGTCCCACGGATACATGCTCCATTTGCCTGTGCCTGCAACATCATGGTAGGTGAAGTAATTGTTAAAGAAGCCGTCCCAGTGCGAGAGGACCGTGTTGACGGCGAAATAGTTCACCACTTGGGGAACGTCGAAATGTTTTTGTATGAATTCCCATTGCGCCTCGCCTTCGAGTTTTTCAAGGCCCTCAACGAGCGCGACGATGTCGTTATGGCCGTCATGAGAATGGGTTTTTTTCTCGTGTTGCCCGACCACGCCGCGCTCGTACCAAAGCAGCTTGTAAAGGTTCCCGTCATCGGAGAGCTGATTGCGGCGGAGAAAAGCCCGATTGGGCTGTTCGACTAACAGATAATAACCGAGCGGTTCGCCATTTAACCAAAGGCGCAGGTGATAACTCTGCGGAGCGGCCATGCCAGCCTTTCGATAAACTTCATAGGCCAGCGGTTCAACCAGAACCGCGCCTTCATTCTCGAAGATCAAGTTGACCGTGCTCATCTTGTTCAAAGGTTTATCCTTATGGAAGTGGACCTTCTGCCCGCCGGCACGTGGCACGACCTGGATGAAGTCGAACAACTCGATCTTCTGCGTGGCATGATGAAAATAAACAAACGCCGACTGGTGCGACGTTGGCCCAGCCGGGCCACGGCGGAACCCGAAGGGACCACCGCGAAACCCCTCTCGCGGAGCACCAAATCCTCCGGGGGGACCGCCTCGACGGCCGGGCGCCCCGCCGCCGAAACCACCGCGAGGAGCTCCGAAGTCTCCCGGCGGCCCGGCCAATCCACCCGACGGCGCGCTGACAGAATTCGGATTCGCCCGCCAGGCTTGAAATTGCGCTTCCTGCGGCCGGGAAAGCACGGCCTTGAGTTTCGAAACAAGCTTTTGTTCCAAAGCTTCGCCGCGTTCGCGCAGTTGCCGATAATCTTCATCTAGTTGTCGAAGTCCGGCTGCCTGCGCCGCGAGCGCGTTTCGTTCCCCCGCCAATTCCTGAAAAATCTTGTGCTGATCGGCAAGGCGCGGCTCATCGATTTCAGATTTGACGGAAATCGCATACCATGCCCCTTCCAGCTTGACCCAGTTTTTCACAATCGCGTTCGGATTGGCGAAGAGTGTTCCACCGGGCGCAGCTCTAGAGGGTTGTGTCTGTGCTTGCTGCTTGGCCAGCCACTCGGTGAAGGATTTCTCTTGCTCGTCGATAAGATGCGGTTTCAACGAGTCGACCAAACTTTGGCCGAAGGTTTTCATAATTTCCGGCAAAGCCTGAAGTTTCTCCTCCGTCCGAGACGATTCCAGCATGTCATCGATCAATTTGTCGCGCTCGACAAGTTTCGCGGCAAAGACCTGTTTCAATTTCTGAACGTTGTCCAAGTTGGATCGACCGTTGACCGTTAACTCGAACCACGCGGCTGGCCAGTCAAGGTTGCTTTCCACTGTCATTCGCAGACGAGTCCTGGCCAGCTCATCCGGATTGAACCCGCGGAAAGGACCAGTTGGACCCGAAGCGCGTTGCGCAAAGCCCTTGGCTTCCGCTTCCGTTGTGTTGATGACCCAGCCAAAAGGAACCGTCGCGGCGTCAACTCTCTCATGCACGTAGGCGGAGAGCGCAGGACGCGGCTCGGTTTCCCCCGGAAAAAACCTGCGCGCGCCCTTCGCGTTGATGGCTCGAATCCGAAAACGAATCAGTTGATCCTTCACTTGCCCCGGAATGGAGGCCGCATAGCGCCCTTCAGAAATCCTTTCCATTGCCTGCAATGATTCCGGTTTTTCGAACCCAGGGCCAGCGATGCGATAGAGCAGCGCTACCTCTGCCGCGTCGGCGACCTCAGCTTGAACAACGATTGGCTGGTCAGGCGCCGGATTCTCCGGCTCAAACGTGACGTTGCGAATAACGGGGGGAAGATGGCCGGAAAAATTCGCATTTACTTTGCCGGGTGTGCCGGCTGGCTTAACGCGGTCCTCCGAGAGAGGAGACGAAGCCCAATTGAAAACATCATCGCCGCGCCCTTCAGGAGAGATGCGCTCGAGCGAACCGGACAGGCCATCCGCGCCCATGGGCCACGGCAAGTCGTCTTGATATTTCACGGAATCCGCGACTTGGCCGGAGGCGTCGGACAGTTCGAGTCGTTCGCCCTTATTACTTAAAGGCTGATCAAATACACCCGCGGTCGGTATGGCATAAAATTTCTGGAAATGTTCTTGATTTCGGCAAAGCACCAAAAAGCCCTTGGGATCGATCCGCGTTCCAGCGGCGAACTTGAATTTGATGCCTTTCGTAAAGGCCCACCCAGTCAAGTCAACGGCGTGATCCCTGGAATTATGCAGTTCGATGTATTCCAAGTCCTCGATGTCGTCGGGCGCATGGTAGAAAACTTCATTGATCACAACACGCGCGTCCGCCGTTGCCATGCCATCGAGGAAAATAAGCAAGCAAAGGAATCGAAGCGCCCAATTTATCGATATTCTCATGAACTCGTGCGCCGTCTGGTTCTGTTCGTTTAGTATTTCCTGGCCCAGTCTCAATCTTCGCTTCAATAATGCGAAATGGCGCGGAAAAACAGATCAGGGCTCTGTTCGAACAGACAGAGCTTTAGCTCTTCAGGCCCAAGCTTTGGACAGAATATCGCGCGCCCAGCTCGAGTCTTCCGGCGGGAGCGGCGGTTCGGGTTGTTTTGCGTAATTGATTTTCCTCCCATAGCGCCCGCGCTCGCAGGATTGATCAACGAGCGATTGAAGGTCGAGCGCGGCATCCCCTTCGCCGCGGCGAAGGGGAACGCGGATGACTGGGAGGCGATCGCGCAGCGGATATCGGTAGAATTCATGTTGTCAACGCACGCCCGCACGGGTGACGCAAACTATGTGACAAACACGATCCGTGGGCAAGCCCAGGAACCCGTCGTGATCGGGGAGAGTCCACGCATCGGCACGGACCAGATCGATTTTCACGAAGCTCAGGCCGGCAGCGAGGTTTTCGTTGTGTTTCCGTTCCCAGCGAATTCGATACTCGAACTCAGTTTTGTTCGACGGCGAAAGAAATTCGATTACCGTGATCAGCTGGCCGCTCGAATCGGCGATTTCCAGGCGCCGTAGTTTGTGCTCACCACGGTCCACCAAAATGGGCTTGGCCGTCTCGACAGCCGCGCCTCCAGGTCCGATCGCGGGGCCGGCAGGATTGTCCCAAGATTCGCTAATGGCGACATCAGGCAGATACGTGCGTGGCTTCTCCTCCTCGACGTCGATTACCAATCGCTCATCAACAGAAGCATTGAGATCGGGAGGCAACTCTCCGTTAAGTTGATCGCGAGCATAGACGAGCAAACTGGCATGCACATCCCGCCAATATTCCCCTAACCACGGATTCATTCCAGGAAAAGGATTCTTCATATCGGATTCCTACCACATGGGAACGTTCGCTGCCAGCAGTTCCGCCTCCATGAACCGCCGTCGTAGGATAGGCGTCCCGCCTGTCCAGCATTTGCGTGCACAAGAGCGGACAGGCGGGACGCCTATCCTACCAAGTTCCAAGTTCATGGGAGCAATGCCCGCAAAACGCATCATGGAAGTCTCATGCTCGCCTCAATCGTTTTCGACTTCAAGCTGCCTTGGAATCCGGCAACACGGACGAAGGTTCTTCCAACCGCGATCTGAAGCAGCGGCGAACCAGGCCTTCCGATGGACTGAAAATCCACGCCAGCGTAAAGAGAACGGTGGCCATGACCACCATCGCCGCAGCCGTTGAGCATTCGAGCGTCCGAGCGAGATGAATTCCCAAAACCGAACTGAACGCCGCATGCAAGACTGTTAGGAACAGCATAATAGGCAGTCGATGCGACAACAGCGAGGCTGTCGCACCTGGAAGAATCAGCATGGCAATCACCAGAATCGCTCCCACTGATTCAAACGCGCTCACAACAACAACCGACAGCCAGCACATCAGGGCATAATGAACCAATGTTGCGTTGATCCCGAGCGAGGAGGCCAAACCCGGATCGAAAGAACTTACCAATAGCTCCTTGTAAAAGACCGCAATCAGAAGAAAAGTCAGCAGCGTCACGAACGCCATTCGGACGACCGGCGGCGGGCCTAGTGGGATGTTGCCTAATGCGGCGAGCGTTCCGGGCGTCGCATCCGCAGTTCCCTCCTTCGCAGCGCCGGGCAGGAAGTCGGAGACTTTCGTAAATTCGCCCAAATGCACGAAACCAATTTCTCCGTACAACACACACTCCTGATCCAGATCCACTTTGGAAGCGTACAAGCTGACGAGAATCACGCCGATGGCAAATAGGCTCGTGAAAGCGATGCCGATGGCAGAATCTTGTTTGACGCGCGATTTCTTGTGAATGATTTCAATGATCACCGTGGTCACGATTCCGGCGGCCAAGGCGCCCAAGAACATCGCTGTCGAGCTACGGCTGTTTGAAACCAGAAACGCAATGGCCAAGCCGGGCAGCACACTATGGCTGATCGCGTCTCCCACCAAAGCCATCCGGCGGAGAATCAAATAATTTCCCACCAGCCCGCAAGCGGTCGTCACTAGGAATCCCATCAAAGCAACCCAGATGTTGTCGGTGATCTCCGTGGTCCACGGCGCGACAAAGACATGCTGGAAATCGAACTTGGGAATGAAATCGTTCATAATCTTCTGCCATAACCAATCGATTCCTCCGGCCGCGCGGACGGAGCGGTTCCTTTGCGCACATCCGACAAGCTCGGAATCAACCGGCCATGCGGATCTTTAGTGGCGTAATCGAGGCGTCTTTCCAATTGGCGGACGACTTCCTCACCGAGAACGTGTTCGATTTTCTCGGCGTCTTCGTGCACGTGATCGGCGGCGATCTGCGCGGCGTTCGTCAGGTACAATTCCCAGAGGCGATGGTTCCGCACGATGGAACAGGCGCGTTGCCACCCTTCCGGCGTCAGGAAAATCATGTTGCCATCCTCGTGCAGAGTCGCGAGGTGGTAGCGGCTCAATTCCGTGGCTTGGCTCTTGGCTTCTTCAATCGTTTCGCGCCGCCGCTCGGCCAATTCGCTGAGTGACACACCTTCGCCCTTGAACTCGCGCGCTTCCCAAACATGGTAAATCGATTTGAGACTGTTTTCGCGCTGGACCCGTTTCGCGCGCGATCTCTGCCGCCACCATCGCACGACGACTCCATGCCGAGGCCCGAGCAAGAAGGCCAAGATAAACACCGCCGTTGCCCCGAGCACCATGAAGGGACCGGTTGGCAAATTATTGCCTAAGAACGAAAGAAAGGCGCCGGCGCTCCCAGCAGCCATTCCGAAAACAGCGGACAACAAAAGCATTCGGCTCATGCGATCCGTCAGAAGATACGCAGCCGCTGCGGGAATTATTAACATGGCGGAGACAAGGACGACACCAACCGCTTGCAGAGCGATCACTACGGCGAACGCTAAAAGCAGCATCAACGCATGATGAATGAGCTGCGCTGGAAAGCCCGACGCACGGGCAAACCCGGCGTCGAAACTCGTCACCAGAAATTCCTTGTAGAAAACCGTGATGATAACAACCGCAAGAACCGTCACGATGGTCATCAATGTCACGTCCGATGCGCTGATCGCCGCCGCTTGGCCGAAAAGGAATTTGTCGAGCCCGCTCTTGTTACCGGTCGGCAGCCGCTGAATCATCGTGACGAGACAAATGCCAACCGAAAAGAAAGCCGCCAGGACCATCCCCAGCGCGGTGTCTTCCTTCAAACGCGTTGTCTGTTTGATCAATCCGACAACCGTGGTGCCAACCAAGCCAGCGATCGTCGCTCCAATGAAAATCACAAGCGGATCCTTCGGCGAGAGCGGGTTCTTCGCAATGCTCCAAAGAAATCCGAGCGCTACTCCCGGCAGGACAGCGTGTGACAACGCATCCCCCACCAGCGCCATTTTGCGTACGACAATGAAACTTCCCAGAAGACCGCAACTAATCCCGAGTAAGATCGAACCAATCAAAGCATAGCGCACGGCAGGGTCTCGAAAGGTAAAGAAACGCACCGCTTGTTCGAGCATGCTTGTATCCGAAACGTCGCCGATTTTGTCAGCGTAGGCGGTGAGAGGGAGGAAAAGGAGCAGCAACCACCAAAAGCTTGAATGGTGAATCGTGAATCGTGAATGGTAGTTCATGCTTTTGCTTACAGGGAACGATAATCTTTATCGGCTGCGTATTTGCAGAAATCCGCAGCCCGATTGATCATCGAATTCAGCATCCCGCCAACGGATTGACATGCGTCATCCATCGAATGAAACTGCTTCTCCGTAATATATCCGCAGTCCAAAGCATCATCGAGCCAGGACTGCGTTTCCATCGCTTGTTCTAAAGCTTCGTCAAGTTTGTTGATAAAGGCGGCGCGGTAACGCCTCCGTCCCCACGCTTCCGAGATCATAGCCTTGACAGCACGCGAAGAGCGTCGCATCTGGTCGGTCAGCGCATAGCGTTCTTCGCGTGGAAAGCTCTTGCTTGCCTCGAACACGGTCCGTGCCGTTTCGCGAGCCAACTTGTATGTCTCCAGCTCACGAAATAACTTCACAATTGCCATAAAAGGCTCCTCTTTCGATTCACCATTCACCATTCACTAATCACCATTCACTAATCACGCCTCACGCTGCCCGACCGCATGCGCGACTTCCGAGAGAATCGTCAATCGCCCACCGTACGTCGTCTGCAGCAGTTCGTACGTGAACACCTCCTCGGTGCGACCAAACGCCACGACACGCATGTTCAGCAACAGGAGCATGTCGAAGTAATTTCGCGCGGTCGGCAAATCGTGATGGACGACAAGCAGGGTTTTTCCTCGGTTCTTCAGTTCGTGTAGCAGTGTGATGATCGCCGTCTCCGTGGCCGCATCAACTCCCCCAAATGGTTCATCCATGAAATAAAGATCGCTTTCTTGCGCGAGAGCCCGAGCCAGAAAGACGCGTTGTTGCTGGCCACCCGAGAGGTTGGCAATTTGCCGGTTCGCAAATGGGAGCATCTTTACCTTATCGAGACATTCCCGCGCCACGTCACGGTCCTGCCGGCTCGGACGTTTAACTAAACCGAGCCGCCCGTACCGCCCCATAAGAACAACGTCCATCACACTGACGGGAAAATCCCAATCGACCGATTCGCGCTGCGGAACGTACCCGACCCGAACCAGATTCTTTTTGTAGGGTTCGCCGAAGATCTTGACCCAGCCGCTGCTCAACGGAATTAGCCCCATGACCGCTTTGATCAACGTAGATTTACCAGCGCCATTCGGACCTACGATTCCGACTAACTTGCCTTTCGGCACGGTTAGGTCGATGCCCCACAGCACGGGTTTTTTGTGGTACGCAACCGTCAGGTCGTGGATCTCGAGCGGGACGCGTTCGTCCGAGTGCGAAGCGCGAAGCGTCGAGTGCGCGGGCGATGGTCCATTCACGGTATGGGGTTGCAAGGTCATAATTAGAAACGCCAGGAGAGACCGATGAACGGATTCCAATCATCTGCCGATCGCGTCACGCCGATGTTGATTCCGGCATCGAGTTGAATGTCTTCCGTGAGCGCGTAGGTGAAGCCGGCATCGAATGTGCCAATCCAATCGGAGCCAGACTCCGTGCTGACCGCGCTAAAAAACTCCAAATATCCGCCCAGATTTCCGACAATGTCATGGGCAAAAGTAATCGTATTCACAAATTCGGCATGATGGCCGCCACCGACGCCATCGCGAATCACGTCAATCTGCGTCATCACCCCCATGCCCCAGTCGCGAGGCAACGCGACGCCCAACGGAACGATTAATCCGCCTTCCACAGAATTGTTCCCCAGATCATCTTGATTAGTGGGAAGCTTAACATACGGCATTAACGCCAAAGCCGTCGTGCCGCCATCATTGCCCCAAAGGTTAAACTTTGTTCGCACGACCATATCACCGAACCCGCGATTCTTTTCCACCGTGCGCAACGTGCGGTCATGAGTCCGCACCGATGTATAGGTCTCCAACACAAGTTGAAGATCAACATTGTTCAAGAGACCGAGCTTTAGATTCACAGGCGCTATGCTGACCGTCTCAACACGGGTGTTCGACCGGTCCGCATTGTGGCGGTCGTATGCGTAATTCAGGATGTCCATCTCGAACTGAAAATGACCGGCATCGACCGTGTAGGCGCTCTCGGTTTTATCGGGTCGGTCGGTGCTCATTTCGCGCATCAGCTCGCGCGGCGTCGGATTGAACAAGTTGTATTGGCTCTTGTCGGCAGACGGTTCCGCGCCTTCGACGCAATTCGCGAGAAAAAGGGATGGGATGATGAGACAATACGATTGGAGAAGTCGGCGGGGCTTGGGGCTGAGCATAGGATTTGGGGGGAAGGTGTTTAATTACTTCAGCGCTTCGACGATGGTATTGATGTTGTGTTTGATCATGCCTTCAAAGGTGCCGAGATCATAGCCATACTCGATTTGTCCAGGCGTGCCCATAGCATCAGAGAACAGTTCGCCGCCAATTTTGACGCCTGCATCCTTGCTGATTCGCTCGATGGTATTATGCGGAACGCTCGATTCCACGAAGATCGCTTTGACTTGATGCTTCTTGATGAAGTCAACCATCTTGGCCATGTCTGCCAGCCCTGCTTCAGTGACAGTCGAAATGCCTTGCAGACCGACGACCTTGAATTCGTAAGCGCGGCCGAAGTAGTTATAGGCGTCGTGACTGGTGACGAGGATGCGGCGTTCTTTGGGCAATTCAGCCACTTTTTTCAAAGCCCATTCGTGAAGGGCCTCCAGCTTCTTACGTGTTTCCGCAGCGCGTTTCTGATAGTAGCTCTTTCCTTTCGGATCGAATTCGCTCAAGCCTTTTTCCACCGTGTCAACGCACTTGGCCCACAGCGGCACTTCGAACCAAACATGCGGATCATAATGCCCCGCGAACTCCGGCGGCTCTAAAAGTTTCTCGACCGCGATTGCTTCCGTGACGGCATAGACGTACTTTTTCGTGCGCGCCATCTGGGCGAACAAATCTTGCATTTTCCCCTCCAGGATCAGCCCAACGTAAAAGATCACATCCGCTCGGCTGAGCTTGCTGGCATCCGACGACGTTGGTTTGTACAGGTGAGGATCGACGCCAGGCCCCATCAGGCCTTGCACCTCGACGCGATTGCCACCGACGCTTTTGACGAGGTCGGTCACCATCGTCACGGTTGTGGTTACTTTGATCTTGCGTTCCGCGCCGATGGCTGTGAAGGCCGACAGCAACAGGACGAGCAGCGGAACTTTTGAGAGCACCCGAATTGTTTTCATGGTTTGAACATTGCTCCGAACTAACGATTGATTGGTGAGCCAGCCACAGACCGGCTCGCGTTGTTATGGAGCGTTGTTTACCGCTACCGCAAGTTAGTGTCAACTAGAAAAGTTAGATTAGACTATCTTTGTGGTCGCGATGCACCGTTTTCCATCTTTGTAATTGCTTGGCTCATTCCTGTGAACGACCTGTCGAGCTTCCAGCCGGAGGGCCGCGGTCAGCGTCGTTCGATTTGTTCGATTTGATTGCCACTAGACCTTCGACCGGTCGCGCACTAGTCTCGTCGCCATGCGACCGGTCGATATTCAGCAGATTGGAGATGAGCTGGCGATCAAGTGGGAGGACAGCAGTGAGAGCTATGTTCGCTTGGAAACCTTGCGGCGACATTGCCCATGCGCGGGATGCAAAGGCGAAAGCGACGTTATGGGTAACTTCTACAAGCTGCCCGACAAGCCCTTACCAGCCAGCGCATTTGAACTGCGCAGAATCGGCAACGTGGGCGGCTACGCGATTCAACCCGTCTGGGGAGACGGCCACAGCACGGGGATTTATTCGTTCGAATATTTGCGGAGGATTGCAGACGCCCAAACGTAAGGTCGCGCGAAGGCTTGTCCCTTGCCGCAATTCTGCCATGAACCGGCGCCGTAGGATAGGCGTCTCGCCTGTCCAGCATTTGCCAACACCAAGAGCAGGACAGGCGAGACGCGCTGTCCCACGGCATTGCGCGTTCAGGCTGATCCGCCAAACGTCACAAAGTCGTCCAAATCCAGGAGATCGAACCACGTGCCAATGTCCTTTCGATGCGGGGCCATTTTGCAATGGACTTCCGTGAAGAAATGACGCGTTTCCAGATCAGACGGGACGCGCTGTTCCTGATACGCGGACCAAGCGGCAATTTCGGGCGCACTCGGTTTGGTCGTGGAATTAGCCACGATCCATTCCAGGATTTCTCCATCGCCTTTGCCAGCGGCCAGCTCATTTTTCAGCGCATCGGGATCAATCCCCGCAAAATGGACGAAATGCTGGTCTAGCGGACAATTAAATCGAAACTCCCCATTTTTGCCGGCGATGCTGGCGCGGCCTTTGTCCAGCATGCGCGGCAGAATAACATAACCACCCAACCGCACGCGCGGGCTTCGCGGGGCGCGCTGAGTCAAATCCGGAGCATTGATAGCCATACAATCCTATCCTTTCGTTTTGCCTTCTTAACTTCTTAAAATGCCTCGCGCAGAGACAAAATCAAGCTGAGGTTCGGGGCATCGTGGACGTTACCACCGGAATCGCGCCCGTTCTCGGGCGCGGCAGCGTTCGCAAACTCCCATGCAGTCGCTGCAGTCGGCGCAATCTTAGCGGCGGGCATTCTGCCTGCCGTAGAGCCGGGGCATCTTGCCCGGCGGATCACGCTATGTGAAAGGCCAATATCAAGTTTCCAGCGTCACTCCGGGCGGCAGGATGCGCGCTCTCTGCGGCAGGCAGGATGCCCGCCGCTACAGACAACTTCGGGATGCACTGCGCAGAAGTCCGCTTCTTTTGCGCGCTTGACTTGAACTTGTTGAAATGCGCTTATTCTAGCCTTTGGAAAGCTTTTGAGTAGTAACGGATTCGTCAATTCTATCGTGTGGCAGCGTGAGACCGCGAGAGTGACAACGATGAGCCGTTCGCGCGTTCGTCTTCCGAATCTTTACCCGGCTGCTGACCGCGTCTTCGATTAATGAAAGGAAAGACCTATGCTTTGGTGGACGTTGCGGCAACTTAGCGCAGACGATTGGCGGGCACGCGAGACCGCCGCCAAGAAACTGGGAGAATTGCGGGACGCACGCTCCATCGGCCCGCTGTTTGCCACACTTAAGGATAAAAACTCTCACGTTCGTCACGCTGCGGAAGGAGCATTGGTCAAGATCGGCACTCCCGCTATCAAAACGCTGATCGCAGCGCTTCAAGACAGAGATTCTGAGACTCGAAATGCCGCGCAAGGTGTGCTGATCCAGATTGGGAGCCCTGCCGTTCTTCCTCTCGGGTTGGCTTTGGCCGACGGCGATTTGGAGGCGCGAGAGATAGCTGCGGCGACGCTGGGCAAGATTGGCGATGAAACGGCTCTCGAGCAATTGGTGGCGGCGCTCAAGTACGGGGATTCAGGCGCAAAGGAGGCTGCAGCCGCCGGACTGGTGCGCATTGGGCGAAGCGCGGTCGTCCCATTGGTCGGCGCCCTCAAGGAAACGAAACTGCGCGTCCGCGAAACTGCTGCCGCGGCTCTGGTGCGCATCGGCCGGCCCGCGATCGACTCACTGGTCTTGGCCCTTAAAGACCGCGAGGTGCGCGAAGCTGCGTTGGAAGCTTTACGAAGAATTGATCGTCGCTGGGCCAAGGCCGGATTAGCCACAGCGGTCCTTCCTGAATTTGTCAGAACGCTGAAAGATGGTGACGAGAAAACTAGGGAAGCCGCCGCGCGCGTTCTAGGTGAAATTGGCGATCCGGCTGCCGTAGACCCGCTCGCGGATGCTCTCAGCGACCAAAACGAAGGAGTGCGGGAAGCTGCGGCTATGGCGCTCGGCGAAATTGGAGATTCGCGCGCCATTCCGGCGTTGGTGATGGCTCTGGGAACCCGCAACACGAAATCGTTCAAGACACTCGTGGAAGCATTGGTTCAAATTGGCCATGCCACGGTCGAACCGCTCGTAAGCGCCCTCAAGGATAGACAACCCTGGGTGAGAGAGGGGGCCGCGTCGGCTCTGGTTCGCGTCGGCAACTCCATCATCGACCCTCTGATCGAAGCGGTATCGAAAATGAACTCCGACTGGGCGAAGTCCGAAGCGGCCCGCGATGCAATTCCGCGTTTTGTGGCGACCCTGAAACAGGGCGCAACCCACATGCCGCGCGAGACTGGCGAAGCCGTGAAGAAGACAACCGAAGTGCGAACCGTAAAGCCATTAGTGACGGTCTCGAAAGCGAAACCCACTGCGGACACAAAAGCGGCCTCGCCAACGAGCAAGGTTAGTGATGAAAGCGATGTGATCACACTGTCGCTCGCTTTACAGAGCCCTGATCCTAATACCCGGGCGTCGGCCGCCGGGAATCTCAGGCAGATTTGCAATTCGAATGACGATCCATTGACGGCGGCGTTGAAACATCGAAGCCAGGCCGTGCGACGCGCCGCCGCACACGCGTTGGCCGCTTCTTCTGACGCACGTGGCCGAGATGTCTTGCGCGCCGATTTGCGAGACAGCTCGACGCTCATCGTTCTGGATGCAGCCGAATCGCTGGCCAAGATCGAGGATGCGAGCGCCTTCGAACCGCTCATGAAGATTTTGGCGTCTGCCGGAGAGCCCCCGCCGGAAGGTCCTGTTGTATCGGTGCACGAAACGTGGCGCGCCTTTCAACTCTTGCTAAGTTTGATCGAGGGCCACGCCAGCGAATTGACCGTGGAGGAATTGCGGCGTGCTCTCGATCTTCATCATGAAGAGGAATTGGCATTCGTCGCTTCGGCAGACGCGAAGATGAACCGAGACCAATCCGGTGATGACACCGGCGGATCGAGCGAGACCAGCCAACCTGCGTACTCACGCATTCGGGAACTGGCCCGCCGCGAATTGAACCGGCGCAACGTCAAAGTCTAACTGGCAAAAGCGTGGCCAAAATCCTAGTGATGGGAAGCTTGACGCTGCTGGCAAAGAAAACTAGGTTTCCGACGCTTCGATGGTGGCCGTAGCTCAGTTGGTAGAGCTCCAGATTGTGGTTCTGGCTGTCGCGGGTTCGAATCCCGTCGGTCACCCCAAGTTTGTTGAGGAAATCAGCAAATCAGCAGATCCCCGCACAGGTCTCGCACAAAAAACCGCGGAATCCGAGACTCGGAAAATGAGATTCCCTGTCAAAGTCAGACACCGCAAGGCTGAGGCAACGATCTACGGCAAGACCAAATCGTACCCATTCTATCGCGTGACAGGGTATGTCCACGGCAACCGGGTGATGAGCCACTTTGCGACCTACTCGGAAGCGAGAATCAAGGCCGACAATCTCGTGCGCGAAATCGCCGATGGATCGAAGTCCGCAGTGCTTAGCGCCAACCAATCTCATGATGCATTGGAGGCTCTGGAACGACTGGAATCCTTCCGTCGAGAGACCGGCAAGCAAATCTCGCTGATCAGAGCAGTTTCGGAATAGATCGAGGCCGCGAGCAAGCTCAACGGTCAAACAGTTGGTGAGGCGATTGAGCGTTACGTGACTACAGTTGCCACCGTGAAGCGGAAAGCCATCGCGGAAGCTGTTGAAGAATTCATCAAGGCCGACGCCCCACGCACCAAGGCCGCCGAGGGCCAGCGGGCGCAACTGTCCACCCGGTACACGTATACTCGTGATATTCGGCTGCGCCGGTTCGCCAAGACGTTTGCGAATACGGCCGTATGCGACCTGTCCAAGGCGCATCTCGAAGCGTTCATTGTTTCGCTCGGTGATTTCTCCGCCAAAACACGCAACCATTATCGGGCAACTGTTCAGCAATTTCTCAAATGGTCCGTGCGCCGGGATTACCTTCCCACGACGCATCGTCTGAATGAAGCCGATTCGCTACAGCTTGAACACGCCAACACCAGCGACGTTCTCTTCTACACGCCAAAAGAATTCCGCGCGCTTCTCGAAACTGCCGACGGCCCAATGCGAGGCGTTCTCGCGATTGGTGGCTTGGCTAGCTTGCGCATTGCCGAATTGCTCAGGCTGGACTGGTCCGACGTGTGGCGCATCGCCGGCCATATCGAAATCAGTTCCACCAAGAGTAAGACCCGCCAGCGCCGTCTTGTCGAAATGTGCCCGGCATTGGCAGCGTGGCTCGCACCATTCCGTATCTTTGAGAAGGGGAAGATTCTCGACGCAACTAAAGATGGCTTCCAGGATCAAGCAGTTAAGCTTTAGGAACAGGCCGGAGTGCCGCGCAAGGCCAACGGTCTGCGCCACGCCTTCTGCACGTATCATTTCGCACTTCACTCCAACGAGAATCTAACGGCTGCCCAAGCCGGGAACTCGCCCGCAATGATTCCTGCCTCTTATAAAGGACTCGCGACGAAAGCAGAAGCAGAGAAGTGGTTTGCTGTGGCGCCGTTGCAGTCGGCGGAAAACGTGATTCCCTTGTCGATAAGAAAACCTTGAACAGCCCAAA
>VHDE01000053.1 GCA_016871515.1 Verrucomicrobiota bacterium | reverse complement strand
AGTGTCGCTGGCAAGAGTGAAAAACGGATCAAAAATGAACGTTGTCGCCGCAAATCGCCGCGGAGGGGGCAAACTGGCGCCAATGAGAGGGCACGGGACTTCGGAGCGCGAGAATTCGCGCCGCAATATTCAACGTTTTTCCACCAGCCGCTCAACCCGAAACGCGGTACGCTTGTTTTAGGGCTAGCGACACTACCGATGTGGTCCGATGTGGCTGTGGACTCTTGACGTCCGCGCCGACCGCGCCGATGCTTTCCAGCCTTGTTGACGATTAACGAACAATGATGAAATCAACGAATGACTGGTAGTGCTTTTTTCAGATTGGCGGGGCTGATGGCAGCCCTAGGTTTCCCGCGCGCCTGGACCAGTGCAATCTTCGCCGCCGACGGGCCGGTCATTCGGAGTTCATCCGTGCAGATACGTTCCGATCAAAAGATCGCATTTCAGTTCGAGGCGGATGTGGGAAGGGGGGCGGCTGACTTTCAAGTGCAGGTGGCGACCGAATTGGGTCTGCCGGCGGTGTGGAGAACCGAGACGCAGGCCAGCATTTCCGAAATCATTCAAGGACTCTATCATGTTGTCGTTCCAGTCGCCGCAGAGCGGAACGCATATTTTTACCGCGTCCTCGTCCAGAGTATTCCAATGGCGCCTCTGTACATTAACGAAGTCATGACGAGGAACGACAGCAAGATCGCTGACTCCGAGGGGCGTTATTGGGATTGGATCGAAATCTACAATGCGGGCGACAGCGCCGTTGATCTGAATGGCTACGGATTGTCGGATGATGTGACGCGCCTGCGACGATGGCGATTTCCGAAAATGTTCATTCAACCGGGCGCTTTTGTTCTTGTCTTCGCGTCGAACCTCAACCTGAGCGAAGCTGGCAAAGATTTGCACGCCAGTTTCCGGCTGGATGCCCGTGGCGAGCAGTTTTTTTTGGCGGCTCCGGATGGGCGAATCGTCGATAAGTTTGAAATACCGGTTCTTGGGACTGATCAGTCCGCGGGCCGCTTCCCGGATGGAAGTGAGCCATGGCGTGTCTATGGGAAAGAAATGGCGACGCCGGGCGCGGCTAACTTCATTGTTTCGCTCGGCCCGGTGATTCGCCCGCCCCACTTTACGATTAACGAACAATTCTTTCCCGCTGGCACGACCTTGACCCTGAGATTGAAACCAACCGCTCCGGGTCAAACGATTCGCTACACGACAGACGGTTCACCAGTCATTGCGACATCTCAGACCAACAACAGTCCGATTATTCTGAACAAGACCACCGTTGTCCGTGCTGTTGCGTTTGAGGGCGAGCGCGCGAGCGCGGAAACGGTTCGCACGTTCTTCCTTGGAGCGACCCATAATTTGCCGGTCATCTCCCTCGCCACGCAACCGAGCCACTTCGAATTTCGAAATGGCTTTTTGTACGGCATGAGCAGCCGAGTTATCAGCAGTACTGGCCAAGTCCTCCAAAACTTTCCGTTCTCTGGGTCCAACGCATGGCTCGACCGTGAAGCGGAGGTGTCCATCGAATTTTATGAACCGAACCGCCAGCTCGGTTTTCAACAGCGCGCTGGCCTGAAGATTTTTGGAGGTTGGGGATCGCGTGGCTACTCACAAAAATCCTTCGCGCTCTTTGCGCGTCAGAAATACGGCGCGGGCAAGATCAATTATCGCATCTTTCCCGACAAGCCGATTGAAGATTTCGAAGCATTAGTGCTGCGGAATTCGGGAAACGACAATCAAAGCACGCACCAAACGGCGCCTCGTCCGCCGATCACCGCTTTTGGAGCCGCGCCCTCCTACGGCAGTTATTTTGTCAACAGCAGCTTCACGCTAATGCGCGACGCGATGATGCAACGACTCGTGAAGGAAACGGGTCTTGATACTCAGGCCTATCGTCCAGCGGTTCTCTACATCAACGGCGATTACTGGGGCATCTACAACATTCGTGAAAAGATGAACGAACATTACGTCGCCTCGAACCATGGCCTCGATAAAGGGAAAATCGATCTTATCGAAGGTTACGGCTCGGTGATGGCCGGCGACAACGTGGTCAATCAAGCCATGCGCACGTTCTTCGCTTCGCGGGATCTGAAGGTTTCGACCAACTACGCCTTTGTGGCTGAGAATTACATCGACGTTGATAACTTCATCGATTACCACCTCGCGGTAATCTATTTCCAGAATTTTGACATCGGGAATATCAAATCATGGCGGCCCCGCACTGCAAAAGGGTTATTCCGCTGGATGCTTTACGATCAGGATTACGGGTTCAATCTTTGGAAACCCGAAGTGTATCTGCCCGCGATGAAGCGCGATTACGCGGACTACGACAACATGTTCAAGTTTTACACGGCGGGTTCTGGCACGGGGACGGGCTGGCCCAACGAAGGGGGGCGGACGTTGTTGCTTCGGCGGATGCTGTTGAACGATTCGTTTAAGGAACGTTTTATCAAACGATGCGCCGATCTATTGAATGGACCTTTCCGGGAAGAACGGGTTGTCCAAACGATTCAGGAGATGGCGGCCGTGATTCGTCCAGAAATCCCCCGGCATCTCCAGCGCTGGAACTGGGCGAGCTTGCAACAGCGCGGGTTTGATCGCCCGCATCAGCGCGAATACGAACCGTTCACTCAAGAAACATGGGAGAAGAATATTCAGGTCCTGATCGACTTCGCGCAGAAACGTCCCGCTAAATTGCGACAGGATTGCGCCAACCATTTCGGCTTGCCCCGTGGGATGGCCGAACTAACGCTAAACATTACTCCTCCCGGCTCGGGCGAAGTTCAGCTCAATTCGTTGGCGCTAACGAATTCGGTTTGGACGGGCGTTTATTTCCGCGATTATCCGGTTGCGGCGACAGCGACGCCTAGGCCGGGTTACCGATTCGCCGGATGGACCGGCAGCACAGCCCAAGAGCAACCGAAGTTAGAACTGACGCTGGGCCAAGCCACAGCTAATCTCACCGCGCGATTTGAACGCGCGGAGTCAGTTGCGACTGGCCTGCGTTAGAAGCGCGGTTCGTAAACGCGGCGGTCAGGTAATTAGCTCGAATTGGAGCAACATGGCTCGCATATGGATCGGGTGGGCGTTGTTCTACGGAAGCGTCGCCGTCAGCATCGGTTGTCTGATTTTGTGGCTTATCATGAATCGGGTTGTGCAGTGGGAGGAACGCAGTTTAGAAGGGCGCTTTGGGGAATCCTATCTTTGGTGCCTTGAGACGAAGAAGGATGTGGTGACACGCCTAAAGTTGGTGCGCGATTGGGTCAAGGCGGGGAACCGGGACCCGTGGCTGTCGGCGCCTTATCTGAGAGAGGAGAAGCACGGCTTTGCGATTTGGGTGGGCGTGCCGGCGAAAACAGGACAAAAGCCCGAACTCCTTGCACCTTGTCTGCCGCTGCATTTCTTGATCGAACCCAATTCACGAGGCTTCTATCGAGCCAAGATGCCAACCGTGTTTCGCGATTCGGCGGCGTTCCTCGCGCTTTGGAATGTCTTTGACACCCTCCGCGACCCGCGACTTGTTGCTCAGCTTAACCAGGAATAGAAGCTGGCCCTGGACCTATTTCGGGCTCGGATGCAGAGCTTGCCTTGGCGGAGTGTTCGTCACTACAGTCCTGGCAGAGAGTTGCATGATGACGACCTAACCCCTCTGGTTGAGACGGGAACTAAGCTGTACCATGCGCTGAAGGGCGGTGATGGCGATCCGGTAGTGCCATACAAAGTAACTGGACGCGATAATTAACTTGCTGAAAGCGTGAGCGCGCTTGGCCCAAACCCATGAACACATGCGCCGACAAACTGTCTGTTGAAGTAGCACCATTGTGAGATCCTTTTTCGTAACCGTGATTATTCTGGCTTGCATGGGAAGTTTTGCGGCCGAGAAACCAATCCCAATCATCTTCGACACGGACATCGGCACTGACGTGGATGATGCTTACGCCCTCGTGCTCGCCGCGCGCAGTCCGCAACTCGAGTTGAAAGCGGTCACGACACTGTACGGCAAGGTTGAAGTGCGGTCGGCAATTGCGCGGAAGCTTCTTCTCCTTATGGGAAAAGATTCGGTGCCTGTCGCCTCAGGACCCAGCAAAGCCATCGCTGGGCACGATTCGTTCTGGGGCGGATGGGAAGGAAAGGGGCTATTGGCCACCAATGAAGAAGTGCACGGAGTTTCCAGCAAGCCGGCCCGGGATGTCATGATCGAAACCATTTTGGCGTCGGATCGTAAAGTGACGATTGTATCGGTGGGTGGGCTTTCCAATGTTGCAGCAGCTCTTGAAACAATGCCTTCGCTAAGGGCGAGGATCGAGCGCTTGATCATCATGGGTGGGTGCGTGCGGCCCTTGCTGATTCAGGGCAAACCGATTCCGCCCCGGCGGGAAACGAACTTGCGCAACGATGTCGATGCTGCGGAGATTGTTTTCAAAAGCGGTGTGCCGATCACGTTGGCGCCCGCTGAGGTAACTTTCAGGACGAAGCTCTTCTTCCGCGACTTCGAGTTAATTGAAAAGTCTTCATCGCGACTCGCTCAGGCCATTACGGCTCTAACATCGGAGTGGGAACCTCGCTTGCGAGGATTCATGAAGAGCTTCGGTGTCGAGGCTTACTACACCGACGGCTCTGTCATGCTTCACGACCCGTTGGCCGTGTGTCTGCTGGTTGATCCCACCGTCGCAACAGTCGAGCCGCTGAGAATACGCATCGAACTTGGGAAGCACCCCGATGGCAAACGCGAGATACGAATCATTGCGGATCCAGATGGACCTGTATCAATTGACCTTGTGACGGACGTTGATCTCGCGAAATTGTCGCGGATTGCAACCGACGCGGTCGTCCGATAATGCAATCGCCGGAGCGCGGACATTCCTGTCCGCAGCAAGGTCAATGCATCGGAGTACGTTCGGCCATTCTCTAGCGATGTGGGAGTCGAGAGCTGCTGCGGACAAGAATGTCCGCGCTCCGGGCGGTGGCCAATTCGCACGAGTGGCTTGCAATAAATTCAAAATGCGTAATTTTCTCCGCCGATGACATTTCTTCCGGTGGTGGAACGCGAGTTACGGGTGGCGGCACGCCGGCGAAGCACGTACTGGACGCGTTGCGCCACAGGTTTGCTGGCCATCGCCGGTTGCGCCTGGATGTGGTGGACGATGGGAAAGAGCGTTTCCAGCACGCAACTCTCGAGCGCGCTGTTCGGAACTATTTCATGGTTCGCCTTTGCGTATGGCCTTTTCGCCGGCATTCATGTGACCGCGGATTGTCTCAGCGACGAAAAGCGCGAAGGAACACTTGGGCTTTTGTTTCTGACCGACCTCAAGGGCTATGACGTTGTGTTGGGAAAACTGGTGGCGACATCGGTCAACTCGTTTTACAGACTCTTGGCCATCTTTCCGGTGCTGGCAATTCCGTTGTTGCTGGGCGGGCTGACGCCCGGAGAATTCTGGCGGGTTGTGTTGGTCCTGTGCAACACGCTGTTCCTTTCGCTGAGTGCGGGAATGCTAATGTCTGCTTTAAGCCGCCAGGAACGCAAGGCGATGGCGGGAACGTTGCTTTTGATTCTCTTGCTGACCGGAGGCGCGCCGTTGCTTGGACTTATTATCTCATCGCGTCAAGGCGCTCCCTTTAACCCAGCCTACGCACTGCCGAGCGCGGCTTACACATTCTCGATGGCCTTCGAGAAACAGTTCGCAACCGGCCCGAACAATTTTTGGTCTTCAGTATCGATGACACATTCGATTGGCTGGATATTTCTCGGCTTGGCCAGCGTGATCGTTCCGTACTCATGGAAAGACAAGCCTGCCGGAGTCAAACGAGTAGTGTGGCGCGAACGTTTGCAGCTGTGGAAGTATGGAACCACTGCAGTTCGCCACGCCTTTCGCACGCGTTTGCTCGAAGTCAATCCGTTCTTTTGGCTGGCGGGCCGCGATCGGCTCAAGCCGGCTTATGTCTGCGCGTTTTTGGGCGCGGCCGCCGCTGGCTGGCTTTGGCTATTCTTCAAGTACTCCAAGGACCTGCTCACTTCAGAAAGCTACATTCCGACAGCTTTAATTTTGCACACGGTCTTGAAGTTTTGGGTGGCCGCCGAAGCGTGTCGCCCGTTGGCTGAAGAGCGTCGCAGTGGGACTTTGGAATTACTTTTGTCCACGCCCTTGACGGTGCCCGATATTCTGCGCGGCCAGATGCTCGCCCTGAAGCGGCAATTCGGAGGGCCGGTGATGATTGTTTTATTGATCGACTTAGTGATGTTCATTGCCGGAAGGAATGATCGTTTTGTCGATTCCACGCATGATTGGATGATGCTTTGCATCGCAGGGATTCTAACGTTTCTCGCGGATCTTTACACAATAGCGTGGGTCGGGATGTGGTTGGGATTAACGGCGAAGAGGGCAACTTGGGCGTCAAGCGGCGCGCTGATGCGGGTGCTCGTTTTGCCTTGGATCATATTCACGATCTTCACTTCGGTAATGGTGTTTTCGAGCCGCTGGTCCGAACCGCAGAATTTTCTTTTGGGCGCCTGGTTTGCCATCAGCATATTGACTGATCTGTTTTTCTTCAGCTGGGCGCGCGGTAATTTGCTCAACGGGTTTCGGATGGTTGTGGCACAGCGGTTCGAGACAAAACCTCGAAGCGGTTGGTGGAAACTCAAGGAAACGAACCTCGAATCTCCTAGAGAGCCGGTGAATGCTTAGCGCGTCCGGCAGGCAAATGCTAAAATGCGCGCAGTCAGGCTGGATCACTATTAAGTCAAGCAATGATGTGGTGTGAAAGTATGAGTGCGACGATGGACGTCCGTTTGGGCGCACAACGAATGCAGAACAATCGGCGCCTGCCTTGCACGTGACTTTCCTCCCGATTGTCGAGCGCGAATTGCGCGTCGCCGCCCGAAGGGCCGGCAGCTTTCGATTGCGCATGTTTGTGGCGATTGTCGCGAGCGTGGTGGCGGCAGGAATTCTCTTGGTGGTCGCTCCCGCTTCCTCGGCGCGGAACGGCAGCGCTATCTTCTCAACGCTCGCCAGCTTGGCGTTTGTTTATTGTCTGCTCGAAGGTGCCCGGCATGCAGCGGATTGTTTAAGCGCGGAAAAGCGCGACGGAACGCTGGGTTTGCTCTTTCTCACCGATTTGCGGGCCTACGATATCGTTTTGGGAAAGCTGGCGGGCGTCTCCGTGCGTTCCTTACAGGGGCTCTTCGCGTTCCTCCCCGTTTTATCCGTGGCGATGATTTTGGGAGGGGTGAGCGCGGGTGAATTTTGGCGGTCTGCTGCGGTCTTGATCGGCACACTGTTTTTTTCGCTTTGTCTAGGATTGTGTGTTTCGTCGATGAGCCGAGAAGCGCACAAGGCGCTCGGCGCTACTTTGTTTTGGATCGGTTTCATTACGGCCGGGCCGTTTCTCGTGCAGGGAATGCTGTCTCTGGTCGGGAAAACTGCTCCAGCCATCTTGATGTCCGTCAGCCCGGCTTACGCCGGGTCTCTGGCAACCGATGCTATATATGGCCTGAATGCTCGAGGATTTTGGCTTGCGTTGTTCGTCGTTCACGCGACGAGCTGGGAATTCCTTCTTCTGGCCAGCTTGGTCGTGCCGCGAAGCTGGCAGGATCGAGGATTTGCCCAGACTCATGCGGCGAGCGACAGCCGGAAGTTGCGCCGACGTTCTGGCGCTGCCGCTCATCGGACGGCATTGCGAACGCGTCTTCTGGATATTAATCCCATCTTCTGGCTGGTCGCGCGATCGGATGGCGATCGCGTGTTGCTTTGGTTGTTTGTTGCTCTGGTTGGCGCAGTGGGATTTTGTGTTTGGTTCGTGTTTCAGGGTGCGCCTTCCGTTGTTTCGGGAATCTTCTCCGTCGCCTTATTCATTCTGATTTTGGCGTTGAAAGTGTCGGTCGCTTCTCAAGCGTCCATGAATCTCGCGAGAGCCCGGCAGAACGGCGCGTTGGAATTGCTGCTGGCCACGCCGCTGAAGGTCGATGAATTCATTCGCGGACAGTGGCTGGCGTTGGTTCGGTTCTTTCTTTACCCGAGCGTGGCGATCCTCGTTTTCAGATTTTTAATCTTTATCGTAGGCCTCAACCACGTCACCCTCTCGGGGCAACTCTACATTTCCTTCTTTGCGACAGGCGGCATGGCGGTGTTCGAGATGATTACTTTTGTGGCCGATGTCATCGCACTGTTTTGGGTCGGTATGTGGATGGGGCTTTCGCAAAAAGGACCGAACCTGGCCTTCTTCAAGACGCTTCTATTCGGCTTGCTACTGCACGGAGTTCTCTTTTGCATTCCGAATATTTTCATTGATTTGGTTCTGATCAATTGGGCGAAGCAGAAACTTCAGCGCCAGTTCCGCAAGGTTGCCTCCGAACGATTCGAACATGCCGACGAAACCCGGGAACCGAAGCGATTGTCCGCGAGGCGGCAGAGCGTTGCGGTTCCTCCAGTGATTTCTCGCTAGAGTTCCGCCGGCGCTTGCAGTTCGTAATTGAGCATTGCCATGCAGTAGATGGCCGCGGTTTCGCTGCGGAGAATGAGCTTGCCGAGAGTGATGGGAAGCGCGCCCGCCGCAATCACCGCGTTAGTCTCGGCGGGCGTGAAATCGCCTTCGGGCCCTACCCAAACTGCCACTGATTTCGGCGCCTGCTGACGTTCATTCATGAAAGTCCGGACATAGACGCGCGGATGCCGGGCGGTGGTTTGCAGCGTTGCGACCAAGGAAAGGTCGAACGCTTCCCCTTTCGCCAGGAATGCTTGCGGTGAAAGCGGCAATTCGATCTCAGGCAGCCAAGGTGAACCACACTGCTTGATCGCTTCAATCGCCGTTGCCCTCCATTTCTCCCCTTTTGCAGCGCCAGACTCGCCGTCGAGATGGGAAACCGTGCGTTCGGATAAGACAGGCACGATTCGATGGGCGCCTAACTCGGTAGCCTTTTGAACAATCAGGTCCATGGTCTTCCCTTTCGTGATGGCCTGGATCAAAGTTAATTTGTAGGGCAATGGAGCGACGACATGCTTTTGCACGACTCGCAATTCGACAACGTGGCCGTTTGCACGACCGACTTCGCAAAGCAATTCTTGCCCTCTGCCGTCGAGGACAACGACACGTTCACCTGCACGGATTCGCAACACGTGGATTGCGTGATGCGCTTCACGGTCGCTCAGTGTCAGCACGGGTCCGTGCGCTAGATCGGGAGTCACGTAGAAACGGTACATGGTTTAGTGCGTCGGTCAGTTAAATAACCGGATTAGGATTAAGATTACCGATTAGGATTAGGAACAACAGTGGCCGCAATAGCAGGCGCCCATCTTAATCCTAATCTTGCCCTTAATCCTCTTTGAAGGCGCTATCGGAAGAAATCCTTCGCTCGCTCAAGAAAGCCTTTGCTAATCGGGTTGACGTTCGGATCGCAAAGTTCAGAGAACTCCTCCAATTTTGCGCGTTGCGCGTTGTTGAGGTGCGTCGGCACTTCCACGGTGACGCGCACGTGCAGGTCGCCATATCCGTAACCCTGAAGATTCTTCACGCCCTTCCCTTTGAGACGGAAGAGTGTTCCGTTCTGAGTTCCGGCCGGAATCCTGACGTCTGCTCTCCCGGTTAAGGTTGGAACTTCAATTTCGCCGCCCAATGCAGCATCCACAAAGCGGATGGGCACCTCACAAACCAAATCATCGCCTTCGCGTTGAAAAATTTCGTGGGGTTTGACGTGCAACACCACGAACAGGTCTCCCGATGGTCCACCGCGGACACCAGCTTCGCCGTTGTTGGATGAGCGGAGTCGTGCGCCGGTATCGACGCCGGCTGGTATTTTGATTTTGATTTTGCTCGCACGCTCGCGCCGGCCCGCGCCACGGCAAGTGCGGCACGGCCGTTCAATAACGCGGCCCGCGCCCTCACAACGCGGACAAGTTTGCGCGATGCTAAAGATTCCTCGCGACGTGATCACTTGACCGCGCCCGCCGCAAGCCGAGCAAACCTTGGTTGACGAACCGGCTTCCGCCCCTGAGCCGCGACACGTTTCACAAGGGTCCATCTTGGTGAGCGACACTTCCTTTTCACATCCGAGGACGGCTTCCTCGAACGTGATCTCCATGTCATAACGCAGGTCCGACCCGCGTTGGGGCCCAGTCGGATCACGTTGACCGCCGCCGAAAAGATCGTCGAAGATGCTGCCACCGCCGCCACCGCCACCACCGAACACCTCGCGGAAAATATCAAAGGGATCGTGAAATCCTCGCCCGCCTCCGCGCATTCTTGGGTCAAACGCCGCATGCCCGTACTGATCGTATGCAGCTCGCCGTTGCGGGTCGCTCAAGGCTTCGTAGGCTTCGCCGATCTCTTTGAATTTTTCTTCGGCCGTTTTGTCGCCGGGATTTTTATCGGGATGATACTTGAGGGCCAGTTTGCGATACGCCTTTTTTAACTCCTCAGCGCTGGTGTTTCGATCGATGCCAAGGACTTCGTAATAGTCTCTTTTCGCCATATCCCCAAGCATCAAGCCGCTGGTCTCCTGGCGACGACGACCGTGGCAGGACGAAGCAAACGATCCCGCAGCTTATAACCTTTTCGCAACTGCTGCACCACTTGTCCTTCGGGCACATCGCGCGACTCTTGCTGTGAGACGGCCTCATGCCAATTGGGATCAAACGGTTTGTTGGCGGCGTTGATTTCCTCCAGGCCCGACTCTATCAAAACGCTTTTCAGTTGATTGTAAATCATTTCCACCCCGGTCTTGAGCGACTCGACAGTGCTGGCCTGCGGTTGTGCGGTCGCTTGCAAAGCCATGTCGAAATTGTCGAGCACTGGCACGACCTTCTCCAACAGCGATTCGTTGGCAAACCGGATTGCTTCCTGCCGCTCGCGTGCCGCCCGTTTCTTGTAATTGTCAAAATCCGCCGTGACTCTAAGCACCCGATCCCAATGTTCGTCCGCCTTGGCAGCTTTCTCCTTCAAGTCGTCAATCTGCTCCGGAGTCAAATCGACGTGGACGATGCTTTCCGCCGCATCACCCACGCTTCCGGACGGATCGCTCTCCGTCATAACCGATTTATTCTCGTCATTATTCATGCCTATAACCTAATCCAAGAGGCGGCAACATACACAATGCATTTTAGGAGGGCAACCATGTTGAAGCAGCAAAGCGGCACGGAAGTTGACGGCGCATCCCGCAGTTGTCGGCACATCGTAGCGGCGGGCATCCTGCCCGCCGTAGAGCCGAGGCATCCTGCTTGGCGGACCACGCGTGCGAACTAGAACGCAGCCTCCTGGTTTCAAGCGTTGCTCCGGGCGGCAAGATGCGCGCCCTCTACGGCAGGCAAGATGCCCGCCGCTACCGACAACTTCGGGATGCACTGGGAAGTCGATGTGATTTAAGGATGTGGGGAGGCGCTGTCGTTAAACGCGGCTTGAAACGGAACGCATTTGCTGGCACGTTTCGGGGTATCGGTATATTGGGTATGAACCATCACGCGCCACGAATCGAAGACAGTTTTCTGACCCGCCGGGAATTTCTTTGCCGCTGCGGCATGGGCATGGGAGCGCTCAGTTTGGCTTCCATCATGAATGCAATGGGTTTGTTTGGGCCCGAAGCCGTCGCGAGCCAACAATCGATTTCTCCACTCACGCCGAAAGCGGGCCATTTCACAGTCAAAGCGAAGCGAGTCATTCATTTGTTCATGAATGGCGGCCCCTCGCATGTCGATACGTTCGACCCCAAACCTTCGTTGGAAAAATACGCCGGCAAGCCGTTGCCGCGCGAGAACCTTCCGACGGAACGGAAGACTGGCGCCGCTTTTCCGTCCCCATTTAAGTTCGCGAAGCACGGGCAAAGCGGGATTGAAGTCAGCGAGTTGTTTCCGCACGTGGCTGGGAGCATCGATGATATCGCCGTGATTCGATCGATGCACGCCGACGTTCCGAATCATGAGCCGTCGCTCTTGCTCATGAATTGCGGAGAAGCGCGCCTGATTCGCCCCAGCTTGGGCTCGTGGGTGACTTATGGTCTCGGCAGTGAGAACCAAAACCTTCCGGGATTCATTGCCATGTGTCCCGGCGGTTACCCCATTCAGGAATCGCAGAATTGGCAATCCGGTTTTCTGCCGGGTGTGTATCAAGGAACGTACATTGATACGCAACACACGCGGATCGAAAAGCTCATCGAGCATATTAAGAGCAACTTCAGTTCGCTTCCGGAGCAGCGGGCTCAGCTCGATCTCTTGCAGCAACTCAACGCACGGCATCGCAAGAGCCGCGCTCAAGACGGTCAACTCGAAGCCCGCATTCAATCTTTCGAATTGGCTTACCGAATGCAGATGGACGCGACGGATGCCTTTGATGTGAGCCGCGAGCCCGAGCACATCCGCAATATGTATGGTGAAGGGACGCAAGCGCGCCAGATTCTGATTGCGCGCCGGTTACTCGAACGCGGCGTTCGATTTGTTCAGGTCTGGCATGGGGCCGGTCAGCCGTGGGATAATCACGACGATATCGAGATTAACCACCGCAAGCTGGCGAAGCAGTGTGATCAAGCCATCGGCGCGTTGTTGAAAGATTTGAAGCAGCGCGGAATGCTCGACGACACGTTAGTCATTTGGGGTGGAGAGTTCGGCCGTACGCCGACTGTCGAGTTGCCAACCCCGGGATCGAATGCGGGCAAGATCAACGGGCGAGACCATAACCATTATGGCTTCACCGTTTGGTTGGCCGGCGGCGGGGTCAAAGGCGGTTACGTGCATGGCGCGACGGATGAGTTTGGGTTCCAGGCTGTCGAGAACAAGGTCCACGTGCATGACCTCCATGCCACGATTTTGGCGCTGCTCGGGTTCGATCATGAGAAATTAACCTTCCGCCACGCGGGCCGCGATTTTCGCTTAACGGACGTGCAAGGGCAGGTGGTGAAGGAATTGATTGCCTGAGTGAGCAGCGCTTTCTGGCGAGGCCAGCTTGGGCGGCAGTTGGCATGTGTTGACGTTACCTTTTCTTGACGGCGAACCAAGAGGCCATAATGGGTGCGGGCTCGGCTGAAATGGAGAGATGGAGTTTTTCCGCCTCCACAAATTCCTGCACTGCCTTTTGCACTCCGAATTCACCGAACGAATACATTCCATCGAGGATGTAGTCATGGCCGGCAATAATTCCTCCCGTTCGAGTTTTCCGATACCACAAGCGAATATCCTGACGGACGCCATCATACCTATGATCGGCGTCGATCTAACAGAAGTCGAGTGAATCATCCGGCACCAGATCCGCCGCCTCTTTCGAGGTTAACCGCCAGATGACGGAGCGTTGCTGAAAACGCATCAGTTTGCGAATCGTCTCGGCGTAGAGCTTGTCATGACGGCTTTGGGAGACATTGGCTATATCGACGTATTGTTCGGTTAAAAGCTCACGCCAGGGATCAATGGAATAAAGCAGACGGCCTTTCCAATGGCGCAGCAGGTGCTCGGAGTATTCTCCGCGCTGTACGCCAATTTCGGCGCCGCTCCCCAAAAGGCCGAGCTCATTCAGAAAGTGTGGTAAGAGATCGCGGCTTTCGAGCTTCGGACCCGTGGATAATGGAACAGAGAGTCCCTGGCTCAGAGACTTGCACTGATCGCCTAAAGCTCGCAGAGCTTGCTGGCGTGTTTGAATGATTCCAATGTTTTCACGGGCACTGGCCGATTGTGGATTGAGATCAAGCGCCTTTTGATACCAGACCACGGCTTGTTCAAAGTAACAGGATTCGTGGTAAACGTGTCCCAGATATTCGTGAGCTTCCGAAGCCTCAGGCTGCATTTGGATTGCTCGGTTCAGGGAGGCGATTGAGTCATCGAGGCGCTTCAAGGCGAACAAGACCACACCGAGTTCTTGATGTGTTCTGGCTAAGTCTGGTCGCACTTGAAGGGCTCGCTCCAATACATCGAGTGCCGGTTCGAATTGATTTTGCTGCCGCAAGGCCACGCCCATGAGATAGAGCGCGTCGTGCTGACGCGGATTTTCATCGAGGACCTTTTGGTAAAGGGCCGCCGCCTCGGCATAACGGTTATCGCGATGATGAACCAGCCCTTGATTGAGAAGCTCGCGGTGATTGAAAGAATTCATATCGAAAGGTCCGAAACGTCGGGTCTTTTAACTAACCGTTATGCCATCGCTTTGAAATAGCTGATTCGAATTTGACTTCGATACTCTCCGACCGCGTTCATCAGTTCGTCAGCGCCTCCGAAGCCGCAGCGAACGGACACCCGATGCAGCGGCGCCGGATCGTCTGGCAGCAATGTTTCCCCCACAAAGCTCCATCGACGCAGAATTCCTTCGATCCGTCTCAGTTGTCGGTAGCGATCGATTAATGTGTCGGTTTCTTGGGCATCCCAGAGATTCGCTTCGCGGATGCGTTCCAGGGTTCGCAATGTGTTCGGCTCGTGCCAGCCGTGCGCCAGGCAGGCGGTTTGTGCGATGAACTCGACGTCCATCAGGCCGCCGGCTCCTGTTTTAATAGCGAGGTGGTCTTTGCCGGCCGGCGTGCGTTCTTTTTCGATGCGGAGCCGCATCTTAGTAATCTCCTGCTTCCAATTCCGCGTGTAAGCCGCCAGCGGCCCAGTTCGGTTCTTGAAATTGGACAGCGTGGCTGCAAGAGCCTCGAAGCGCTCGCCCGTGCGGACGTTTCCGGTGATGAACCGGGCGCGCGACAAAGATTGAATCTCCCAGAGTTGCGCGCGATGCCGGTAATACTCCTCGTGCGCAGCAAGCGTGTTGACCAGAAGTCCCTTTTCACCATCGGGACGCAACCGCGCGTCTGTCTCGAAAGCTATGCCCAATTCAGTTGGGCTCGAGAGCATATCCATCACATCCGCCGCCCAGCGTTGGAGCTGTGCGATGTTCTTTTGCTTGGCATCGGCAACGAAAATAATGTCCAAATCCGAACCATAGTTCAACTCTTGGCCGCCGAGCTTGCCCAGCCCAATGATGGCGAATGGAGGACTTGTGATGTTCTTTCGCCTGAGCACCGCTTCGAGCGCGTACTGCAGACAAGCGCTGGCGAGCGCCGAAAGTTCTACAAGGTTCTGTTCAAAATCGGCCAGGCCCAAGATATCTCGAAGTCCAATGCGCATTAACTCCGCTTGATGATAACGGCGCAACCAAAGCCGCTGATCGTCATCGTCCTTGCCATGGCGGAGGTCCTCCAGGATTTCCTCGGTTGTTTTTCGACGGCGCAAACGGCCGCTCAATTCGAGTTCATCGACCAAATCCGGAGTGCGAATGGCAATCTCAGCTAGAAACTCCGAGCGATCGAACAACAACAGCAGAAGTTGAAACAATGACGGATTGCTCATCCATGTCTCGTAAAGCAACGCGCGAGACCCGTACGCGTTGATAAAGGTGTCGAGCCTTGCCAGCACACGGTCCGGATCAGAAAGAACTGGCAAGCGCTGATCCTGACCTGCTGCCTTTCTCCTGTCTCCTGACCCCAGACTCCTGTCTCTGATTTCTGATTTCTGGCCTCTGGCTCCAGGCTGCACAGGACACAAGGCAAGCATCTGCGCCAGAAGTCCCTCTGCGAGCTCCGACGTCCGAGGCGAAACGTGGACGTACCCGGGGCCATGAACGAAGGCGCGCACGAGCTGCAAGCCGCGATTTGGATCATGAAAAGAATGAGTTTGCAGCAGCTCCTTCCAATTCTCCTCCGGGCCTTCGAGATCAGGCAGCGATTTCGGCGGCGGCTCCATCTTGATTAAGCTGTCGAAGATGCGGCGGACATTTTGCTGATGGTGAGAATGCGCCGCCTCGAAGTCCGCCAATGACTCGCAGTCCATCAGGCTGGCCAGTCTTTCGCGAAATCGCCGTTCGGTTGGAATCGTGTGCGTTTGCAAATTGCCCTCCATTTGCAGGCGATGTTCCACGTCTCGCATGAAGCAGTAGGCCTCGGAAAGTTCCTCGGCTTCGTGGGGCGGCAGGAGTTTGTAGCGAACGAGCTTCTGGATCGTCGAAAGTGTTTGAGCGTCCTGCAAGAATGGGCTGCGTCCGCCGTGCAGCAGATGCATCGTTTGCGCGATGAACTCGATTTCGCGAATGCCCCCGCGACCGAGCTTAACATTGCGATCGATCTCGCCGGCCTTCACCACCTCAGACTCGATGCGCTGTTTCATTGCCGCCACTTCCTGGACAATGCGCTCGCTGCTCGAACGCGGATACCGAAACGGCTGGATCATTTCCTGAAACTCTGATGCCAAAGCGATATCGCCGGAAATGAAGCGAGCTTTGATGAGCATCATCCGCTCCCAGGTTTGTCCCCATTGCGCATAGTAATTTTCGTAACTGGCCAACGAGCGGGCAAGGGGACCTGCCTTGCCTTCTGGACGCAGACGCAGGTCAATGCGGAACAGATGACCTTCCGGCGTCAGCCGCGAAACCTCAGCAATGAAAGCTTCCGCCAGCCGCAGGAAGAACTGATGATTGGTCAAACCTTTGCCAGTCAATTGGCCCTTGCGAGGAGGCTCTTTGAAAAGCGATCCCTCGTCGCCATAAACGAAAATAACGTCCACGTCCGAGCTGTAATTCAATTCCTGCCCGCCCAGTTTTCCCAATCCGAATACACAAAAACCCGTCGCTTGCCAGCGACCTTCAACGTCCTCGTGGTACGGATGCCCCAAACGCTCGGTGAGTTGCTGATGGCACAGCCGATAGACAGCGTCCAAGCAAACATCAGCAACGTTGGAGATTTCCACCATGATCTCGCCGAGGCTGCCCAGCCGCGCCAAATCACGCGCTCCGATGCGCAGCATTTCTCGTTGTTTGAACTCGCGCAAGCGCCGATAACCGCCCTCGAAGTCGCGCTTTTCCAGGTTGGAACGCAGCCAGGTTCCAACCTCGCGCTGCAATCCTTGCTTCTGCCTTGGCTTCTGCAAGAAGTCGACGTCCAGAATAGTTTTGACCGAATCAGGATGCGCCATTAGCCAGTGGCTCAAAGCCTGTGATCCGCTCCAGAGCGCCGCAAGAATTCTCCCCTGCTCAGCTGAGGCCCGTTTGAGAGATGACGCAGCCGAAGTGGATTTGAACCGATCGAAAAATGCCTGCGCCCTGTGCGGGTCAGAGCAAGCGGCGAGAGCTTTCGTCCACGCAGCACTTTGCATAGTTTATGCGGGGTTTCTGGAAACAAGTTGGCCGATAGGTAGAGCAAACGTGCTGGTTTGCCAGAAGCGCCGCGGCTTTCTTCTGCCTATACGAAAACCCCAAGAGTATAGTCGGAGCGTCTTTGGGAAATTCGTCATGGTTGATTAATAAAGCACATTCGTTAGGTTTTCGATATGCAACACGTTACTTCTGTTGAGTTGACCCGCGACTGCGAGGCAATCCAAATTCCGGGCGGCGCTAGTGTGGTTTTGCCTGCAGGGACCGCCGTTGAAATTACCCAGAGCCTCGGAGGCAGCTATACCATCCTCGCGATGGGCGGACTATTCCGGATTGCCGGTCGAGATTCGGATGCGCTTGGCTTGCCATCAACTGACTCTGCGGGCGTGGCTGCGGAAGGTGCGTCAACCGGCAAGACCGGGCCGGTAGATGAGCAAGCGATTTGGGAGACGCTGAGAAGTTGTTATGATCCAGAAATTCCGGTCAACATCGTGGACTTAGGTCTGGTGTATGACATGCGAATTGAGCCGCTGCCATCCGGCAAGAGCAAGGTCGCGGTCAAGATGACATTAACCGCGCCCGGTTGCGGAATGGGTGGAGCCATCGCCGGAGATGCGCAACAGAAGTTGCTTAGCCTGGCTGGCGTGGAAGACGCGATGGTCGAGATTGTCTGGGACCCTCCGTGGAATCCTTCTTTGATCTCACCAACGGGCCGCGTGAAGTTGGGCTTAGACTAGGCAGGCAATAATACTGCAATAATACGCACCGCTTAATAATAGCTTTACAGAGACTCCCTCAGTTCGCAAAGTATGGGGCGTGTCGGGACTTTCATCTCGTGGTATGACATTGGTAGAGAAGCATTTAAGTAGAAATATCGGGGCTCAAGCGCCCACCGAAATTGAAGCCGCTATTCAGCGGTCTCAAACCTATTTGCTCAACGAGCAGAAGCCCGAAGGCTATTGGCTAGGTGAGTTGATGGTCGATTCGACGCTCGTTTCGGATACGATTGCCTATCATCACTGGAACGGCCGAGTGGACAAGAAATGGCAGCGGAAAGCCGTCAACCATATCTTTTCCATGCAACTGCCCGATGGCGGTTGGAATATTTATTACGGCGGTCCGTCCGAGGTAAACGCGACAGTCAAAGCGTATCTGGCTTTAAAGCTCGCCGGCGTGCCCGTCACTGATCCGCGAATGTTGCGGGCGCGTCAAATGGCGCTGAGCTTGGGTGGCGTCCCGCGGATGAACACCTTTTCCAAGCTGTATCTAGCGCTGCTGGGACTTTTCCCGTGGAAGCACGTTCCGACCATCCCGTGCGAAACTATTCTCATCGGCAAATGGTTTCATGTGAACTTTTACGAAATGAGTTCCTGGAGCCGATCGATGTTGGTCCCGTTGTCCATCATCAATCATTTCAAGCCAACGCGTCCCCCCATCGTCACGCTTCATGAACTTTATCCGGAAGGCTATCACGAGCGCGACCTGAAGCTGGCTCGCGATCCGCAGATGTTCACCTGGCGGAACTTTTTCATCTGGCTTGACAAGCTGCACAAGTTCGCCGAATGGTTCGCCAATCATAAGGTTCATCCCTTCCGCAAGCGCGCCCTGAAGAAGGCGGAGGAATGGATGCTCGAAAGGCTCGAAGGGACCGATGGCTTGGCCGCAATTTTCCCCGCGATGCTCAATGCGTTGATTGCTTTGAAAGCATTGGGCTATCCGGACAATCATTTTCAGGTGCGCCGCGCCGAGCGCGAGCTAAAGAAGCTCGAACATGAAAATGAGGATCGTATCTGGATTGAACCCTGTTTCTCGCCGGTTTGGGATACTGCGATTGTGGCCATTGCTTTGCATGAGTCCGGAGTTTCGAGTGATCATCCGCAACTCAAGAAGTGCTGCGAATGGCTGATCGGGAAGGAAATTCGATTCCGCGGCGATTGGCAGTACAAGAATCCGACCAACATTGAAGCAAGCGGCTGGGTTTTCGAATACGAGAACAAGTGGAACCCAGATGTGGATGACACAGCCATGGTTCTGCTGGCTTTGCGGAAGATTCCTACGGATAACCCGAAGCTGCGCGACGAGAGCTTTCAACGCGGATTGAATTGGATGATGACCTTCCAATGCAAAGACGGCGGCTGGGGCGCGTTCGACAAAGATTGCACAAAAAACATCCTCGAGAAGGTGCCATTTGCCGATCACAACGCCATGCTCGATCCGGAATGCGCCGACATCACCGCGCGAATTGTCGAGTTGCTTGGATACGAGAATTATCCTGTGGATGATCCGCAGATCACGAAGGCGCTCGCATTCCTTCGCGAACGCCAGGAACAGGACGGCTCGTGGTATGGCCGATGGGGAGTGAATTACATTTATGGCACCTGGCAAGTTCTGCGCGGTGTCCGCGCTTTGCCGCTCGATATGAACCAGCCTTGGTTGCTTAAGGCGCGCGACTGGCTCGAGAGTGTCCAGCACGAAGATGGTGGTTGGGGAGAACGCTGCAACACCTATGACGACCCAGTCTTTAAGGGGCAAGGCCCTAGCACCGCCTCTCAAACTGCTTGGGCCGTAATGGGACTTTGCACTTTCGATGATCCGCAACGCGCGAGCCTAATTCGTGGAATCGAATACCTGCTCCGAACGCAAAATCCTGATGGCTCTTGGTGCGAAGAAGAGACCACGGGGACAGGTTTCCCGCGAGTCTTTTACCTGAAATACGACATGTATCGAAATAGCTGGCCGTTGCTCGCGTTGGCGACGTACCGAAACCTCCTGGCTCAAGCCAAGATCCGGCAAAACGGTCACGTCAATGGCGAGGTCCAGTATCTTGCCTCGAGGTAGTCAACGGGAGCGCGGACAGCCTTGTCCGCGTCTGAACCATGACTCGACGCATCTTGGTCTGCTTTGCCGTCAAAGAAGAAGCTCGGCCTTTTCTCAAGCGCATCGGACAGCGCGCTAACCTAACAACGATCGTCACTGGCATAGGCCCTCGCAACGCAGAAAAAGTTTTAGGCGGCGCCTTGCTGCAAGGTCGTCCCGATTTGGTGATTACAAGCGGATTTGCCGGAGCACTCGATCCCGAATTGAAGCTGGGCGACATCGTTTTTGAAACCGATGAGACGGTCCCCTGCTCTGCCGCGCTTCTCTCCACGGGTGCGCGCTCGATCAAGTTCCACTGCGCGGACACGGTCGCGGCGACGACTCTCGCGAAGCGTCAACTCTGGAAATCCACCCAATGCCAGGCCGTCGAGATGGAGTCAGTTATCATCCGGAGATTATGCCGCGAACAATGTATTCCAAGCGCGACAATCCGCGTCATTTCCGATACGGCTCACGAAGACCTGCCGCTCGATTTCAATCAGCTTATGACTGCCGGTGATCGAATCGACTCGCTCAAACTGGCGCGCGCGCTTTTGCAGCGGCCTGGAAAGATCATTCAGTTAATTCGCTTCCAGCGACGCATCCAACGAGCCGCCGAGACCTTGGGGCGAATACTTGAAAAGGTCGTGCTTCAAACGAAAAACCTGCCGAAGCAGGACAGCGCGTCTCGCATGTCCAGCAAAGAGCTTTGAGCAAAAGCATAAGACCGGACAGCCGAGGCGCACTGTCCTACCATTCATCGCAACAATTCGGCGACTTTGATCCCGATATCGCGGTGCTTCATCAGCGACTCACCCACGAGGATAGCGCGCGCGCCGGCGTTTGACACTCTCTCCACGTCAGCCCGCGTATGAATTCCACTCTCGGCGACTAGCAGCAATTCTCGACTGCGCTCCGACTTCGCGAGTTTGTCCGCGAGCCGTTCCGTCGTTGCCAAATCCACCTTAAACGTTTTCAGGTCGCGATTATTCACGCCGATGAGCTTTGCGTCGGCCGCCAATGCGCGGTCCAGCTCCCCTTCGTCGTGAACTTCAACCAATACAGCTAGGCCGGCTTCAACCGCCAGACAATGCAAATGCCGCAGTTGGCTGTCGTTCAATATCGAAACAATCAGAAGGATCGCATCCGCGCGTGCTTCGATCGATTCGCGGATCTGTCGTTCATCGATGATAAAGTCCTTGCGCAGCAGAGGCAGTTTTACAGCCTCTCGAATTTGCTTTAGGTAGCTCAGCGAACCTTGGAAAAACTTCTCGTCCGTGAGCACAGACAAGCAGCTTGCGCCCGCCGCTTCGTATTCTTTGGCGATCCGCACCGGATCGAAATTCGCGCAAATCACACCCGCCGATGGCGAAGCCTTTTTTACTTCAGCAATCAACGCGACCTCGCCGAGCCGCGGAGCCGCCAGGGCAACCGCAAAATCGCGCCGGTCACTCCGGGCTTTTATGGCGCTCCGCAACGTATCAGCACTCAGCGGCGCCACAGGAAGATTGGCAACCTCGGTCCGCTTGTGCTCAACAATGGCATCAAGAATGGTCATGGAGAAAGTGACGAAGGACTAATGACCAATGACGAAAGAATGTCTAAACTCGAATAACCGAAAATCCAGCGGGCCTCGATTCCGCGTCCGCCATTCCTCATTAGACATTCGGGCATTCCTTCGTCATTAGTCATTCCGCATTCGTCATTAGACTTCAACTACTCGTTCTCTTCATCGTCCTTCACTGCAGCCATGCGTTTTGTCGGACAACCCGCGCGCAGCCAGCCATTCACAAACAGATCCAGATCGCCATCCATGACCGCCTGCACGTTGCTGGTCTGAACTCCGGTGCGCAGATCTTTGACCATACGGTACGGCTGAAAGACATAACTCCGAATCTGATTCCCCCATGAGACACTTCCTTTCTCGCCGTAGAACCGCTCCATCTCCTGCTTTTGGGCATCGATGCGCTGGGCGTAAATTCTCGACAGAATTAGCTTCATCGCCGTCGCGCGGTTCTGATGTTGCGAACGCTGACTTTGCGAGGCGACAACCAAGCCTGTTGGAATATGCGTGATCCGCACAGCGGTCTCGACTTTGTTGACGTTTTGGCCGCCCTTGCCACCGGAGCGAAACGTATCGATTTGAAATTCGTTCGGAGGAATGGCGATCTCCTCTGCCTCTTGAATCTCAGCAATCACATCCACACTGGCGAAGCTCGTGTGTCGCCGCTTATTAGCGTCGAAAGGCGAAATCCGCACCAACCGATGCACGCCGCGTTCCGCTTTGCAAAAGCCGTACGCATTTTCGCCGCTGATTAAAAGCGTCCCGCTTTTGATGCCCGCCACATCCCCGGCGAGCGCGTCCGTAATCTCGGCTTCCCAACCTCGGCTTTCGCACCAACGCTGGTACATGCGAAGCAACATCGCGGCCCAGTCGCACGATTCAGTCCCTCCAGCGCCCGCATTGATGCTGAGAATACAATTGTTGCGGTCGTGCGGCCCGTTCAGGAAAACCTTGAGTTCAATCGCCTCGATTTCCTTGGAAAACTTTGCCAGGTCGCATTCGAGGTCGTGTTGTAATTTGGTTTGCCCCGCTTCCGGCTCGGCTTCACTCAATTCGACCATGACCCGAAAATCGTCCAACTGCTTTTCCGCGCCGAGCAAAGGGTCAGTCTTCTTGCGGAGGGAATTGGCCTCATCGATCAGTTTTTGCGCTTGCTCGCGATTATTCCAGAAGCTTTCCGCCGCCATCAAAGCGTCCAGTTCCGAGAGCCGCTTTTGGATCGTGGAGACGTCAAAGAAACCTCCAGAGATGGACGAGTTTCTCGTTCAATCCAGTCAACTGATCTTTGATCGCTTCAAACATAATCCAGGCAAATTTACGGCAGATTGCCGTTTTGCCTAGATATTTTTCGTCGGCCATCGATTGAACGGGTGCATCTGATCGGCACTACGGTTGTTTTCCGGCGACGGGGCTGCCTTCGTTGTAACGCAGACTTGTCGTCTGCCGTATCGCCGACTTGCAGTCGGCGCCGGTTTCGCCATATCCAGCGCGTCCGGTTTGGCGGAGGCTCTGCGGATTGCAATCCGCGATACAGGAGAGTGAAACTCTGCGTTACGGGCCTTTGTTTTAGGTGAAACCTGCCATTTTTGAACCCGGATCGCGTTTTGATTTCGCAAACCTCAGCGAACCCATCGTCATGCCAAATGTAAAGCCGACGCACGTCCAGCCAAGCCAGTCGCCATAGCGGCGATAGACCGTCGCGTTACGAGTCTCCCCTGCGGCCAACAACGGCACCTTCACCACTTTGAAACCGGCCCCGTAAATGTCTTTCGTTCCCGGGTAATAGACTTCATGCATCGCACCGCGCGCATCGACCCAGCAGGTCAGTCCATTATTAGCGCAGCGCACCAGCGGCAAACCGTTTTCAACCGCGCGAAAGACAGCATTGGCCGCGTGCTGCCATTGCGCCGCGCTCTCGCCGAACCATCCGTTATTGGTCAGATTCAGCAAGAAGTCGGTGTCAGGCTCGACATACTCACGGGCGAGATGCGGGAAAGTATCTTCAAAGCAGATGAGCACTGAGGTTTTTACATCGAGTTCGGGGACGATGAATGGCGTTGGTTTGTCTCCGGGCGTGAATTCGCCGCCAATCGGAGTGAGATGCCGCAGAAAAGGAAGCCATCGGGCCAGTGGCACGTACTCTCCAAATATCACGAGCTTTCGTTTGCGATAGACCATCGCTAACTCTCCCGCTGGAGTGATTAAGAAGCTGCTGTTGTAGTAATCAAATTCCCGTTTCTCTGCCGCACTCAGCCGTGGCATGGCGTCGTCGGCGCCCAGAATCATCCAGACCTTGTGACGCGCGAGCAGATTTGTGATCGATTCATAATTGTCGGGTTCATAACGCAACATGTTCGGCACGGCGGCCTCGGGCCAAATCAGCAAGTCCGGTTTGGCGGCCAGCGCCCGCTCTGACAATTCAAGAAGCTGGTTAAATCGGTTCGTGTTTTCGTTCGGGTCCCAGATCAGCGTTTGAGGAATGCTCGGTTGAACCAGAGCAACCGACACGGTTCGTTCGAACGGCTTGGGCTGAGTTGTTCGCCGGACACCGTAAGCAGCGGCAGCAGCGACGGCGAGCAATGGCACGATCAAATCTCCCGGCCAGCCTCTTGTTCTGGTGGGCTGATTGACAAGATTCAAGAAAGCGGACACCAACGAAACAGAGAACCAGACAAGCAGCAGCGAGACTCCGTAGATCCCGGTGATTGATGCAATTTGAATCACGGGTAGAATCTGATACTGCGATGCGCCGAGCAGATTCCACGGAAAGCCAGTCAAGAATCGCACGACAACCATTTCCAATGCGACCCAGATAACGGCGCATCCGAGCGACCAAACCATTCGCCGCAACACAGGAGTCGCGAGGAATTGGTCAATGCGTCCGGTCGCATCCAGGTGATTGCGTTTGGACGCGATCTGATTTGGAAACAAGCGCCAGCAAAGCCAAACCCACAGTGCCGGATAAAGCGCGAGGTAAGCGCTTAACGCGAGCCAGCCTGCCGCTGCACCTATCGGAAAAGGAATGAAAAGCAGCCAATGAAGCGACGCGAGATAGTGGGCCATCCCTGCGACGTAGCCGATGCGAAATGCCTGCCCGCCAGAAAAGCCGAACGCAACAAACAATATGCATCCGGGGGCGACCCAGGCGAGGCCTGCGATTCCGAGATTGGGAAATGATGCAGCCAGCAACAATCCCGCCGCCACTGCCAGTGCATAGCGAATCCAAGTCGCCTTCTGAACAGAATTTGCCATCAACGCTCGCAGCTTGCCTTACCGTAGACGAAACGCAAGTGAGAGGCCTGTGTAAAAGCGCAGCTCAGACAGACTGGGGCAGTCTGCGCTGCTTCACTCTGTCAAATCAGTGCCGCAATTGGCGGAGCGCTTTCGACAAACGAAAGCAACTCGCCGGGCACACCCCGCTGCACACGCAATTTGCCAACGTCGAACAGCGTATGCATGATTGTGGCCATCAGATTAAGCGGCGTGATCGGATCAGAATCTGGTTCATCCGCCTTGCGACTCGACTGGCCGATCACTTGCCCCATTCTCAACCCGCCGCCCGCGAAGGCTAACGTCCCGAGATTCGCCCAATGATCCCGCCCCCCTCGCGCATTGATTTTCGGCGTGCGGCCAAAATCGCCCGTGATCACAAGAAGAATCTTGTCGCTCAACCCGCGCGCTTCTACATCCTCCAGAAACGCGGATACAGCCCGGTCGAGCGGAGGCCCAAGCATTTCCATTCCAGCAGCCATGCCGGGATTATTGACGTCAGCATGCATATCCCAGCCCGCATTCTGAACGGTCACAAAACCACAACCCGCCTCACAGAGACGCCGCGCTAGTAACATTTGCCGTCCGAGCGTCGAGGGTCGAAAGAGCTTTTTGCCCACTTGAAATTGACTTGTGTCGTAGCGCTCGACCAATTTGGGATCTTCGCCGGACAGATCAAAAGCGCTGCCGGCGCCGCGCAGAATGACGTCGTAAGCTTGTTGCGTGTATTGATCCATGCCAGCAATCGCTCCGGTCGCGTCGATCCGCCGGTTGAGTTGGTCGAGGGCAGCCAAGAGTGCGCGTCGATCCTCAAATTGGCTACGAGCAATATTCAATTGCATGTTCTTGATTGCAGGCGCGCCGCCGTCGGGATCGAAGGGTGAGAAGCTTGGACCAAGCAATCCTCCTGAAGAGCCGCGCAGAACTCGCTCTCGTTCGGTGCGATACTGAGGGTCAACTTCGGGCGAGGTTAGGGCCGCATACGCCGGCAATCCCGATCGTTCGTGCGTCGTGCCACGCAACTTTGCGAAAATGGAGCCCATGCTGATTTGAGCACCGTGCCCTGCCGTTAGAACGTGCTGGATCGCTTTGGCGTGATCGGTGATGGAATGACTGAAAGACCGGACCACTGCCATCCGATGAGCCAGCTTAGCCAGTCTCGGAAACGTCCCGCCAAAGGTTACTCCCGTGAGCCTTGTGCGAACTTCTCCGGTGACACTGCGGATTTCCGAAGGCGCGTCCATATGCGGATCGAATGTCTCGATGTGGCTGGCGCCACCGGCCAGGAAAAGCAAAACCACTGACTTATCTTTGGCAAAATCGTACTGCCTCGTCGCCGCGGCGTTGGCACGCGCGGCGAGAAATGCTGGCAAAGCCAACATCCCGCATCCAAGCGTTCCAATTCTTATGAAGTCCCGGCGTGTCAGACCAGCACAGTCGCGCGAGCGATGATCTGTGAGCAAAGTGAGCATAGGCTGGCTTCAGCTCCGAATCAGCTATTCTGTTCCCGCGATGTGTTGTTATCTGACTGAAAGGCGGATTTCAATTCAATTCGTTGGAACCGAACCAACGTCCATTGAACAATCGGAGGACCGGCCTTATTATGTGCCCCGTCAAGATGTTCAAAGCACTCCTAGTTTCTCTATTGGCTCTTGCGTTGACGGCAGCGGCTGCAGAGCCGCTCGAATCTGTTCCCTTGGCCAAACGCACTGCCATTTCAGGAACGCTCTTCGAATTGATTGCTTCTGGTCATTCCCGAGTAGACATCATCCATCAATTTCCAAAGAACGCTCCGCTGGCGCTCATGCAAGAACAAGGGGCCGGCTGCGGCATTTGCGCGGGTGACATCGATGGCGACAATTTGCCAGATCTCTTCGTGACCAACTACGATCAAGGCAGCCGGCTCTATCGAAACCTTGGCGACTGGCGTTTTGAAGAGATCACCGAACGAGCAGGCGTTAGCACGGCCGGACGATGGACCGCCGGCGCGACGTTTGCCGATGTGGATAACGATGGAGATCTTGATCTTTACGTCTGCTGCTTTAATGCGCCCAATCTCCTCTTCGTCAATCAGGGCAATGGACAGTTCAAGGAACGTGCGCGCGATTTTGGTTTGGCTTGGAAGGGCGCATCCGTCATGGCGGCTTTTGCCGATTATGACAAAGACGGACGGTTGGATGTTTACCTGCTGACACATCGCGACGGCGCTGCCGCCGAGCAACGACTTCCCACCAATACGCGCAACGCCACCGATCGAGGCCTTGTCCGTCGAGGTCCCAATGGTCGTCCAGAAGTTGCGCCGCCGTTTCGCGATTTGTTCGCGCTCATAGACAAAGGCGGCGGCCGCATGGAATTGCTCGTTGCCGGCCAACCTGATCTTCTCTTTCACCAGGAACCGAATGGCACATTCAGCAACGTCACCGCACGTGCGGGAATTCAAGGACATGACATCGGCCTCGGAGTGAGTTGGTGGGATTACGACGCGGATAGTTGGCCTGACATTTACGTCGCGAACGATCACAAGACACCAGACCGGCTCTGGCGCAACAATCGAAACGGCACGTTTTCTGAAGTCACGGCGTCGGCTCTGCCCCATGTTCCTCTCGCCTCGATGGGAACCGACGTCGCTGACATCAACAATGACGGCCTGCTCGATCTGCTCGCCACGGAAATGGCCGGCAGCACACACGCGCGACGAATGGTGATTCATCAAGACTTCGCAAAGAATCAGTGGTTCATCGATCGCACCAATCCAAAGCAATACCCGCGCAACGCGCTTTTCCTTGGAACCGGACGCGGTCATGTTCTCGAAGCCGCTTATCTCTCCGGCCTCGAGGCGACAGATTGGACATGGTCGCCGAAGTTTGCCGACTTTGATAACGACGGCTGGGTCGATCTTTTCATCGCCAATGGCATGTCTCGCGATTACGTGCACGAAGACTTGCTGGCGCAAATGGGCCAACCCGGCGCCCCTTCCTGGAGAACCCAGCGCGCTTTGCTGGAAAGGAATCTGGCCTTTCGGAACCTCGGCGATCTGCGATTCCAACGCAGCGAATCGAGCTGGGGGCTTGACAAGCTCTCGGCGGGCTTTGGCGCTTCCGTCGCCGACTTAGATCGCGATGGCGACCTCGATCTCGCAGTGATGAATTTCGGCGAACTGCCATCGCTTTACCGGAACGGCGAGGCAAATGCCCACCGAGTTGTGCTGAGGTTGAAAGGCACGCGCAGCAATTCCTGGGGCATCGGCGCGACAATCACGATTGAAACGGATCGAGGTCTGCAAACCCGTTCGCTTCAACTCGCCAGCGGCTACATGTCCGCCAACGAACCGCTCGTCCATTTTGGTTTAGGAAGCGCCACTCGGATCCGCCGACTCGAAGTGGCATGGCCCGGTGGCCTTCGACAAATCTTCCAACATCTCGCCACTGACCAGTTTTACACGATCACTGAGAACGCCGGGCCATCGGTCCCTGCGTCGGCTGAAGAGGCGAAGGAAACCTGGTTTCGACCGAGCGGCGCATCGATGGAGTTGCGTCACCAGGAGCGAACGTTCGACGATTTTGCCCGCGAACCTTTGCTTCCCTGGAAGCTCTCAGCACTCGGTCCTGGACTGGCCATAGGTGATGTCGATGGCGACGGAGACGACGACGTTTATCTTGGCGGCGCGGCGGGACAAGCGGGCCAACTCGGCATCCTCGAAGCGAACGGCCGTTTTCGCGCCGCGACAATCCCGGCGTTCGAAAGCGATCGCGCGTGCGAAGACATGGGATCGCTTTTCTTCGATGCCGATGGCGACGGCGACTTGGACCTGTATGTCGTCTCGGGTGGAGTCGAGTGCGATCCAGCGTCTGCATTATTGCAGGATCGGATTTATTTGAACGATGGTCGCGGTTCGTTTCGCTCAGCGGCTGCGGGAACACTGCCGGCCGATCGCGCGTCCGGGAGCGTTGTTTGCGCCGGAGACTTTGATCGTGATGGCGACCTCGACTTGTTCATCGGTGGTCGGGTTGTGCCGTCAAGATATCTGCAAACACCGGAAAGCCGCCTCCTCAGGAATGAAGGCGGACGTTTTATCGATGCGACTGACAGCCATGCAACAAACCTGCGTCTCAGCGGTCTCGTCACAAGTGCGGTCTGGCTCGATGCTGATGGCGACGGCTGGCTTGACCTAGCCACCGCCAGCGAATGGGGACCCCTCAAACTCTTTCTCAATCGAGCGGGCCATTTGGACCCGAGCGCAGAACCCGGCGGCTTTTCGGGGCGGACTGGTTTGTGGCAAGGATTAACGGCGGCCGACTTAGATCGCGATGGGGACATCGATCTGGCAGCCGCGAATTTCGGCTGGAACACGCGCTACCGCGCATCGCCTGAAAATCCTGTCGCCATTTGGCGAGGCGAATTTGCGGCTGCCGGCGCCACACAACTGCTGGAAGCTTTCCAAGAAAATGGCGAGTGGTGGCCGATGCGACGACGCGAGACGCTCGTCGCCGCGCTGCCGAGCCTCGCCGCGCAATTCCCCACCTGCCAGTCCTACGCTCAGGCTTCCATCCGCCAGTTGGCAAAGGAATCCGACTTGTCTAACGCCAAGCGCTTCGAGATCACAACCCTCGAATCGGCGGTTTGGATCAACAACGGTCAAGGGAACTTCACGTTTCGCGCCCTGCCGCGTTTGGCACAACTGGCGCCGGCCTTTGGCGTAATCGCTGAGGATCTCGATGGTGACGGAACCACCGATATCGCGCTGGCGCAAAACTTCTACGGTCCTCCGGTCGACACCGGCCGGATGGACGGCGGTCTCGGCGTGATCCTGCGAGGAGAACCTGGTGCTCAGTTCAAACCGATCGCTCCGGCCGAAAGCGGGCTCCTGCTGCCTGGAGAACATCGAGCGCTTGCGGTCACTGACTTCAACCGGGATTTTGTCCCCGATTTTTTGGCCGCCGCGAACGATGGACCGTTGATCGCAGTCGAAAATCGAAACCGAACGAAATCCAAATGGTTAGCTGTACAGTTGCGCGGACCGGCGGGCAACCCTACTGGCATCGGTGCGCGCGTCGAGGTGGCATTCGCCGACGGCATCCGGCGCGTTGCCGAAGTTCGGGCGGGCGGCGGTTATTTGTCTCAATCCAGTTCTGCGCTGTTCTTCGCCGCTCCGCACGCCTCAGCAAGCGCACGAATCAATGTTCGCTGGCCTGACGGAAAGACAACATCACACCAAGCGTCTGTCACTAACCAGATCATCGCGTTGCGTTCCCAGTGAGGCGCGATTCTTTAAGATGAGCAAACCTAAGCAGGTCCCAAGAATTGAGAGGTCAAGCGCGCGGATCCATTGCAGACCGTAATCCGAACCATTACGGCGAAAAACTGAACGTATCCTTTGGTAATGCCGTCAGATGAGATGGTGATGAGCGCATTAACCCAATAATTTGCGAGCGCGGTCGGGGCTGAACTAAATGAAGGAGATCCTCTGCATTGTTTAATCTCCAACCCAAAGAATAACTCCAATGAAGACAGCGCGATTCTCGCAACCCTCGCTTGCGGCGCAAGCGTCGCGGCGGCGGTCGAATTTGAAAATCCGGTTCGCCTCAAGGGAGGCAACGAAATGGTTCGAGTCGAAAGTCCAGGCTACGCGGCGCCTTGCTGGGCGGATATCGATGCGGATGGCAAGAAAGATTTATTGGTCGGACAGTTTAAGGAAGGAAAGATTCGCGTGTTCAAGGGCCTCGGCGACGGCAAATTCGCGGCGGGTGAATGGTTGAAGGCGGACGGAAAGGTGGCCACTGTGCCGGGAGTTTGGTGATGCACTAGCTCGACTCCACAGTTTGTGGATCTCAACAATGATGGGCATCGCGATATTCTTTCTGGCTCCTACTCCCGCATGGAACAGCCGATGGCCGGCTTGTTTCAGGTCCTTTGGGGCCAACCAGTAGGAGGCTTTAAGCAGTCGGCGGTGCTGAATGGAACGGACCGCAAGCCACTCATCATTCCTATCCTAGGCGGCACGGATCAGACCGAAAACATCTGCACCCGTCCAGTTGCGGTCGATTGGGACGGAGATGGCGATTTGGATTTGGTCGTCGGGAATTTCGCGGGAAGCTTCTACGTGTTCACAATTGGAACATGCGGCGCACACGTGTGGGACAGCGCGTCCCGCCTGTCTTGCTCTTGGTGTATGCGAATGTAGGACAGGCGGGACGCCTATCCTGCGACGCAGGTTCATGGAACGATATCAACTAATTAACTCTTCCATCACGCGGCCCCGGGGCACTAGCGGGTGCGGCCGTCCGAGCACGTCATAGATATTCGTCTGGGGATTGACGCCAAGGAGGTGGTAGAGCGTCGCGATGATGTCACCGGGCGAGACAGAGTTTTCAGCGGGCCAGGAACCCATGCGATCGCTTGCGCCGTAAACAAGACCTTCTTTGAAGCCACCTCCGGCGAGCAGAATGGAATAACACGAATTCCAGTGGTCGCGGCCAGCCGCATTGTTGATGCGCGGCGTTCGTCCGAAATCTCCCAGCACGGCAACGACTGTTCGCTCCAACATACCGCGTTCCGCCAGTTCGCTGAGCAAACTGCTGGCCGCGGCATCGAACTGCGGCAGCAACGTATTCTTGAGTTTATTAAAATTGTCGCCGTGCGTGTCCCAAGTCGCATTCGCGTTCGGCGCCCATGACATCGTTACAACGCGGGTGCCAGCTTCGATAAGCCGTCGCGCGAGCAACACACTTTGACCATAAATGTTCCGTCCGTACGCTTCGCGCACTTTGGTCGGTTCTTGGTCGAGCTGAAACGCGCGCTGTGTCGCGTCCGACGTGAGCATATCGAAGGCGCGTCTCTGAAAATCGCTCATGACATCGTAGACGGCAGCCGATTGACTTTGCTGATTGAGGAACGGCTTCTCCAACGCGAAAAGCAGGTCACGTCGATTCGACATCCGGCCATTCGAAACCTGTTCCGGCAAGGTCAAGTTCTTCACGCGAAAGCTCGGTGAATTGGCATCTTCAAGAACCCAGAACGGATCGTGATTCGCGCCGATGATTCCGCCGAGGAAACCGGGCTGAAGCGGACCGCCAGCCCCTTCTTGTGTCTTGTACGGAAGCGCGACGTATGGAAATGCATCGCGTGATCCGGGCCGAAGCTTGGCCAGGACCGAGCCGATATTCGGATGATCTTCGGGCTTGGCTCCTCCACCTTTCTCGCCTCGATCATGTCCTGTCAGCGCCGCATACACTGCCGCAGCGTGGGAATTATTCACGCTGTGATTCATCGAACGCACCAACGTGCATCGGTGCATCTGCTTGGCCAGGCGCGGCAGATATTCGCAGAAACGGACGCCTGGCGCCGTTGTCGGGATCGATTGAAACGGCCCGCGAATTTCGATGGGAGCATCATATTTCATGTCCCACATATCCAAGTGGCTTGGCCCGCCGTTCAGGAAAATAACAATGCAAGCGTCCGCGCGCGGAGAACCGCCGGGCTGCCCAGCTGCCAGAAGTTTCGGAAGCGTTAACCCGATTCCTCCCAGCGCGCCGGCCCGCAAGAATTCGCGCCTGTTGACGAGCGCATTCGAATTACCATGAGAAGACATGCCAAGGAACCCATCGAGTAAAGAAACGGGAGGCTTCATGGCCGGAACATAATTCGAGCCTTCCTTGAAAGCGAGCGGAAAAGAGAAAGTCGTGCCAACCCCAAAGTGCCGCTCGATTTCGACGGAATGGCGAGGCGCGAAGCTATCCTATTTCTAACGCTTCTTTGCTGTCACCAAACGCTTCGACTGGTGTGCCCATGCGGTCGAGCATCGAAACGTAAAGGTTGCACAGCGGCGTATTCTTCGGAGAGGCGATATGCCGGCCGCTGCTGATCTTCCCGCCGGCGCGCCCCGCTAAAATAATCGGCAGATTGTTCGGATCATGCCGGTTGCCATCGGACATGCTCGAACCGAAGAGGACCATCGAATTGTCGAGAAGCGTGCGATCGCCCTCGCGGACGTTGCGCAACTTGTTCAGCAAATAGGCCAGTTGCTCCGCGTGCCAACGGTTGATCTTCGAGTACGGCTCATACTTCTCGGCTTTGTTCTGGTGATGGCTGAACTCGTGATGCGAGCCGCCCGTGCCCGTAATCAATTTCCCAAAGTTCTTCGGCGAAACATCGTTCGCGAACATGAAGGTAGCGATGCGCGTCGAATCCGTTTCAAATGCCAAGGCGATCAAGTCGAGCATCAGCCGCGCGTGTTCCTGATGATCGCCAGGGGTGCCCGTCGGCGCGGCCACATCCTCGCGGGTTTGAGAGGCCGGACGCCACTCGCGCGGATCGGGTTTCGAGAAAAACTCCAGCCGGCGTTCCACGTCGCGCACGGAATCGAGATATTCGTCGAGCTTGTATTGATCGTCCCGACCGAGCTTGTTCCGGAGACGCTTGGCGTCGTCAAAGACAAGGTCGAGCAACGCCCGATTGTCCTCGGTTTGGCGGCGGTCCTTGGCGGAGGCGTGGTTGCCACGGATCACGCCAAACAATCGTTCGCAGGCCAAGCGCGGATTGATCTCTTTGGCGACCGGTGTGCTGGGTGAACGCCACGAAATGTAACAACCATACAGGCGCGTGTAACCGACCACCGAATCGATGCCAGAGATGACCGGATCAATCCCAAGTTCGAGCGATGGCAACGGCGTGAAGCGTCCGATCTTTTGCGCGCAAAGTTGATCGATCGACGCGCCGCCGACGCTGATGTCTTTTCCAGGCGTTTTGCGGACGTGCAACCCGGTCAGGAAATTCGCAGTCTTGGCGTAATGTCCATCGCCACCGTGGCTATGCGCCTTGTCGAGCCCGGAGAAAACCAGCATATCTTTCTTATGCTCGGCAAGCGGTTCGAGTGAGAAGGGCAGCTCGTAATCCGCTCCCGCCTGCTGTGGGAACCAGTTCTTCTCCCACACGCCATTCGGGAAGTACAGGCAAGCCATGCGAACAGGCGCTTGCACTGCTGGCGCAACGCTTGTCCGCGCGACGGCTTCGGGTGAAGCGGACGGCAACACTTTGCCCATGGCTTGCAGGAGCGGAAGGCCAAGCATCACACCGGCGCCGCGCAGAAACGTCCGCCGCGGAATTAAACAGTTTTTTGGTGTCATAAGAGATGATCTAAACACAAGTTGTGCTTCGGACCCGCACTAGCGAAATGATTCGTCCAGGCGCTCGGACGTAACGCAGAGTTTCACTCTGCTGTATCCCAGAATTCCATTCTGCGGAGCGTCCAGGCTGCCCGAAACCGCCCGATCTGTCGGACGCCGTGCCGACTAAAAGTCGGCGATACAGCAGACTGGGAGTCTGCGTTACGAGAAATGGGCATTGACGGCACGGTGTATGGAAGGTCGAAAGTCCGGCCAATCCAGCTATGAACAATGTTTCTGGCTCTTTCTGCCGTCGCGCCATCACGTTGATCGAGCTGTTAGTCGTCATTCCCATCATCGCAATTCTTGCCAGCCTGTTGCTCCCGGCGCTCTCCGCGGCGAAGGCCCGCGCTTACTCGGTAAAATGCAAAAACAACCTGCGGCAGCTCAGCCTTGGTCTGTGGATGTACGTGGAGGATAAATGGCAGTATCCACTGACACATTGGGGAAGTCCGCGCGGAGCGTCGAATACTCTTGACGGCGTCAAGGGTTGGGCTCTGTGGATCAACCAATACCTTCATCAACCGGTGACGCATTGGTGGTATTTAAGCCTGAAGGAACGAGAGCGTTACGAGGCCGAAAAGCGCGTTTCGTTCTTCCCGCATCCGCGTGGAATCTTTCTTTGTCCGTCGGACAGACTTCGCTTCTTTAACATGGGTGGAAGCTATGGATACAATGGTTTAGGGATTGCCGCTCACGGGACTTTTATGGAAGGACTAGGGTTAGGCGGACGTGGCAAGTTTAGCCACAAGACTCCCGGCTTCGAGCCAGTTCGTGAGTCCGACGTAAAGGTCCCAAGCCGAATGATCGCGATGGGAGGGTTCGTCGGCTTCGGCTACCCAAACTTCAGCCCGTATATCTCAGAAGGTGCCCTCGGCCGGGAGAGCTTCCATTTTTCCCACCACAACGTGGATTTGGATCGCCGAATTGCAGCACGGCGGCACATGGGACGATTGAATATTGCCTTCGGCGATGGCCACGTGGAGGCACTTCGAATTCACACTCTTTTCTTCAGCAAGCAAGAGGAGGACATGCGAATGTGGAATCGGGATCATGAACCGCATCGCAACGCGCTTTTGCATAGTCCTCGGTAAGGGACCCCGGAAAAACCAGGTTAGCCGCAAAGTCCCCAGCGCGGCGAAGCCGCAACCAAACCCATCTTGAAAACCCGGCTAACACAAAGATCGCGAAGCCCGCAAAGAAATTTGATTGGGGAATGCTCAGATCTTCGGGTCCTTTGCGATCTTCTGTTCAAACCACAAGCCAAAAAATCTTCTTAAAAATGCAGGACTTTCACCTATTGCATTGCAAAGCAAGACAAACACTTGAGGCTGCAACGACGATTCACCCGTCCGATGAGAAGCGTACCTGTCTCAAAGTCCTCTCTTTGTGGTCTTTGCGAGGGTATGAGTTTTGTCAACGGGGCGCCCTGGAAGCACTCAGGTCGCAGTTGCAGAACGGCCGGAAAGGGGCTCACCTTAAGGATCTGTTGGTGTGCTCACCAGCAGATGGGCTTAGGGGCGATGCTCG